>JBAYRG010000058.1:0-12338 GCA_041676805.1 Proteiniphilum sp. | reverse complement strand
TTCACGGGGGGAAGTAGAAAGTTGTCTTCTATTGAGTTGATGGGTGAAAAACTTGCACGAAGGGGGTACGCGTTCGCGACCATAAGTTATCGTACCGACCCAAGATTTGATTACTTCAATTCTGAAGACGATAAGCGAGCTGTCTCGGATGCCATGCACGACATGAAAGCTGCTATTCGTTTTTTTAAATCACGCAGCGAGGAGTATAGGATCGATACTGCTCATATTTTTATCGGTGGAGAATCTGCTGGGGGAGTTACTGCCATGGTAGCAGGGTATGTTGATAAGCAGCCGGAGATGGAAGCCTATCCTAAAAGTGAGCCCAACGATGTAGAGGGGAATAGCGGTACACCCGGTTACTCCTCCGATGTACAAGGCGTGCTCTGCCTGTGTGCAGCCATCCCGGATACCGTGGCAATTGATTCTTCCGATAACAGCGCTCTAATGGTGATTCACGGTACCAAAGACCCGATGGTTCCCGTAGAATGGGCAGAAGATATCATTCAGCGAGCAGAGAATATAGGGTTAAGGCACGAAAAAGTTTTTTTTGATGGGGCTACTCATTGTCCTTGGATCATTTCATTACCAAACTGGGAGGCATACTTAGATAGTACCGTCAATTACATGTCTCATTTCATGTATTCGTTAATTACAGGAGAAACCCCACCCCCGTTAAAAAAGGCACCTCCTCCCATGCAGGTCGCCAACATTATTCAAAACAATATGGTTATTCAACAGTTGGAACCGTTTAAGGTCTCGGGATTCTCCTCTTTACCTGGTGATACCGTGGAAATTATCGCGGGATGGGCAAAAAAACCTTTCTACACTTACGCGTCTCAAGATAGGGAGTGGGCGGTCTCAGTACCTGTTCCAGAGGCTGTACCGGGTGAAATGACGCCTTATGAATTGATGGTGATCAGCAGAAAAGATACGATAAAATACAGCAACATCTTGATTGGCGAAGTCTGGTTTTGTGCTGGTCAATCGAACATGGATATGAAAATAAGGAAAATAACTGGTTGGTATGATGGAGTTGTTGACTATGAAGAAGTAGTTAAAAATGCGCACTTTCCTGCCATACGCTTGTTGAATCTCGGCACACGCTGCACAACATCCCCGCGAGACAATTTTAGCGAGGGTAAATGGGAAGTGTGTTCTCCTGAAAGAGCAGGCAACTTTAGCGCGGTAGCCTATTTTTTTGGAAAAGCGATACATCAACAGCTGGATATTCCTGTTGGACTTGTTGTTGCCGCTGCCGTGGGAGCAACTGCACAAGCTTTTATCTCGCGGGAACCCTTAGAGAACGACCCCCTGCTGAAGGAAGAGTACTGGGAGAAATACAGATTAGCTATTGATTCACAAGAGAAAATAGATAGCATGAATTTTTTTACAAAAGAATTACAGATGAGTGATAAACCCGGTTTTACATGCTTATAGTTTGTTTGTATAACTATCTCTGATAATTAAATCTTACTCCTTATATAGTCCAGAAAATCAGAAAGATATTTAATGATAGGTTTATAGGAACCATCCGTTGCCACGTTCTCATTTTCGTTAGGATCTTTTTTATGGTCGAAAAACATCTCGTTCTCTTTCATCCCATCTTTCATCCATTTAGTGTAGCTATACCTGTTATTAAGTGCCGTACTGCCATTTCCCCATTGGGCAAAAACAATCTCTTTTGTTGTATAATTCAAGTTGTGAAATGCCGGGGCGAAACTTTTACCCTGAAGCTGATCTGCCGGATGGGGTAAACCGGTAAGGTCACAAAGTGTCGGGTACAAATCTACCAGTTCTACCATTGAGAAGATATTTCCTTTTTCCGAGCCCGGAACTTTTATAATCAACGGTATGTGTAGCGATCTTTTCAGTAAAGTATGTTTTCCCCAGAATGAATTTTCACCTAAATGCCAGCCGTGGTCACCAACCAGTACCACAATCGTATTTTCACTCAAAGAGAGGCTGTCCAGTTCCTCCAATATTAAGCCGACCTGTGCATCTATATAGCTTACACAAGCATAATATCCATGCTTTGCCAATCTTTGGAAATTCTCCAGATTTTTATCACTCACTCCGCCATAAGAATTTATTTCAGTGGGAGCTTTCACCTGATCCGGAAGATTTTCCGACCGATAGTTGTTGTCGGCAATCGGGATTGATTCCCTCTTATAGATGTCCCAATATTTTTTAGGGGCATTGAAAGGGAGATGGGGTCTCCAAAAGCCACATGCAAGAAAAAAGGGTTTGTCTTGCTTCTTCAATCTTCGTAGGTCTTCTATCGTCCTGAGTGCCACCTTACCGTCTTCATAAGCTGAGTCCGGTACATCAGCATATTCATAGAACGGTCCCCTCATTGTTTTCGGATGGATTGTTCTTCCCGATACATCACTCATCCATAACTCCCATTTGTTATATACCGCCCAATGTGATTCATATCCTTCCATATTCACCCTCCATGGGGGCTCGGACCACGATCCAGCATGGTCATCCACATTGTGGAAGATCTTCCCGTTCGATATCGTATAATAGCCATGGTCTGAGAACCATTGGGAAACAGGTACTGCATCGGGTGCATCTTTCTGGGCATAAGAATAGGCATGAGTAAACCTTTTTGTCGGTAATTCAGGGTATAATCCGGTTAGCATGCTTGCCCTCGAAGCCCCGCTGACGGGCGCATTACAATAGGCATTTCCAAATAATATCGATTCTTCTGCCAAGCGGTCGATATGGGGCGTTTTAATTGCTTCCACACCGTAACACCCCAACTCGGGTCTCAGGTCATCGGCGATGATGAAAAGTATATTTGGCTTGGGCTGGTCTTTGGCCGCCAGGAATACAGGGATAAGTGGTAAGCAGCGGAGTATGATTATCTCTTTTTTATCAAACCAGTACCAAATCTTTTTCATTTTGTATATTTTTATGAACTATAATCTCGTCACCACTCCAGAAGTGTCGGTTGTGTTGACTTCTGGAGTGGGACAAGATTCAGAAAGAGATAATCAGATTGTATCACTTATGTCATCCAGCTGGAATAAATAGAGATTACTCCCGGACATAAGTATATGCTTCAACCTCTGCAATAACAACGTTATTGGTAGCACCCCATGGCTCTTTGCACACAATGCTGAAATACCGGATATTTTGGGGAAGGATAAAATCAAAATCCTGCACAACATCCGCCAAATTTTCCACGCTGTATAACCCCATCATATCCCAATTTTCCCCGTCAACGCTTACTAATATATCAATTAATCGGGGGGATTCGTTTCGTCGTTGCACAACCAGTGAGATACCACCCACATCATGTTTAATCTCTCCCATGTCAATATAAAGAGTATGTGGGAAAAATGTCTGCGGTGAAATCTGGTTTACCCAAAGAGTAGCCTTATTGCCGTCTATCGTGTGCTCGGGTGGTCGATAGGATGCACCGGCACGCGAGTCGAAACTGGAAGCAGTAGCTATCCATCCCGCTTTCGGGAAATAGGCAGGGGCGCCCCTCACGGCAACTGTTTTTATTGCCGTGTAGAATGTATCGATTGACGTGGGAGGAACATATACCGTTCGGTAAGTGATGGAGGGGGAGGATTCAAAATCGTAGTCGAGGATGATAGTAGACTTTTCGTCATTACCCACAGTCACTTTGCTCTGCGTACCCAAGGTATTCCTATAATAAATTTCACTTCCGATTGCGGTATCATCGCCCTGAACCCCCCATATGATTTTAAGGGTATCCTTGGCAAAAAGTGCACTTTGCATAAACCGGGCCAAAAGGGTACGTTCATACGTGTTGCCGTAAACATTCCCAATGCCTTCTCGTGGCACAGATCTGTTTCCCTTATTGTCATAGGTAAATATTTCAAAGGAGTAAGAGCCTTCCGTCATGTCATCGATGATGATAAAGGTGCTATCTTTCACACTTTGCGGTTGAAATGGAACATTTAACGAATCGGATCGATTATTCCAGAATATTCTCACCAAGTTTACATTGGGATCTCCAAGAACTTTCCAAGATACTCCTGCCCGGTTTTTACCTGCATACAGTTTCAGTGAATCGGCGGGTGCCGGATATATTTTTTCCCCGTCCTCCCAAAAATGCTTATAGGTCGTATCCATCTTATCGCAGGTTGTAAAACCGATTACGAATACGACACAAAGCATAAAATAAACCTTATTGATTCTATTACTCATTATTGTTCTGTTTAATTAAATTATCATATAAAATATTCTGAACATTTCATATTAAAAAGTTTCTAAAACTTCTCCCCAGAACGTCAATTCGGCAATATATATATAGGTGACCCCACCCCAGACCTTGGTCACTCTAAACCGAAGGTAACGTACCGGCTCTATATCAGGAAATTCAAAATCTTCACCGTCATAACAAGCAAATTGTATGTCTTCTGAAGTCCAACCCGATACCAATCCTGATGGTTTGATGGATTCAAACGTTCCTAACAAGGTCCAACTATCCCAACTTCCATCCGGATTGGGGTTATTGCTACCATATACCTCCATTATCTGAGGATCCCCCGCCGAATACTGGCCATCGGAGCCAGCTCCGCTACTACCAGCAAGCCGATGGTAAAATTTAAACCGGCTTAGTCTGGCCTTCGCTCCGAGATCAAAGGTAAACCACTGAGGAATACCTGTGTTAGGCTTTGTATGGAAAGCAGTTCCGGTTCCCCATACATTGTTCCAAAGTTGGTCTAACGTATATGTAGCACTTGCATGGGCCTCATTGGTATCGGAAGGTAAATTTATCGCCTTGAACTTGAGTTTATCCAGTTGTTCTTCGAACCAAGGTTCCAGGTCCACGAAAATCGTGTCTGAATAGTTATTCCAACGGTCCAAGACATAGAGCCCGAATGTCCGCTTTTCCGCATCGAAACCCCTGATAGAAAAACTTCCATCTTTTCGTTTGGTGTAATGGATATCTACCGGATATATCTCTCCGTCTGAATCGTTGGTCAGTACGGTTAATTTAACTTCCGCCTCGCTATCGTTCTCAAAATGAATTTTTACTCCTCCAAAGGTAGGTTCCATCACAATGGAATTGAAGATTGAAACGATTGGTGGGGTCAGAGGAGTCACGCTCACATTCACCGGTTCAGACTTTACTCCGTCGCGGGAGACTGAATAGAGTTTTAAGTTATACTCCTTGGTATCCGGAAAACCTTCGATGCTCAAATGGGCACTGTAAAAGGATGATTTCTTGGAAACTATTCTATTTCCGATGGAATACTCGGCCATTACGTAAAGTAAGTTGTCGCTCTCGGGCAATGTGTAGGTGATATCCGCACCGCCAGGAGTTGCGGTCACTTTAACATTTGTGACTGATGGCGGAGCCGATGCATTTTCGTCGGTCGGAATCCCGCGCCATACTTCATCCGAGCAGTTTATCATGCCAATGGCAATGAATACCAGTAAAATATATTTCTTCATACTTCTCTTGTTTTTAATTGTATAACATGTTACCATCCCGGATTTTGCACCAGCATGGGATTTGCCAACATTGTATTTTCATTGAGAGGCCATAGGTAGTCTCTGAGTCGGAAGGTTTGATTAAAAACCAATCGTTCCCTATAATATCCTTCTGCCGAGGATTGATCCAGATCCCATCCGGTAATGGGATTATTCATTTCATTAACCGCAGTTTTCCATCTTCTTAAATCCCAAAACCGTTGTCCTTCAAACATCAACTCGATGGTTCGTTCCCGATGGATAATTTCTCTCAAGCCGGCCTGAGTTTTATATTTATCGGGGTTTATCGAGAAAACATTCCATGCTGCCTCAACTCCTGGCAGACCAGCCCTGGCACGGATCTTGTCCAAATAAAAATAGACCTCTGTGCTGGGGCCGCTTACTTCGTTTAAAGCCTCAGCATATAATAGATAAAGATCGTTAAGTTTGATCACTGGCCACGGATAATTTTCCCGGGTAAAAGTACTTCCTGTTCCGATGACACTTTGAAAATGAGTGTATTTTTTTGGCCAAAAACCAGTTGTGGAGTAAGAAGATAAATTGATTGGGGCTGCGGGTTGCCCTTGTTTTGATGAAACAAACAGAATATCGTCTCCTTCATCATTGTAATGTCCTTGTCCATACCAAATTCCTCCATCAAAACCGAGGGACGCGTAATAGCGATTTTCCCGGTCGAAATGTAGTTGTACGGTAGTATACCCTTGTTTCAGGTTGAACCGGTGATCGTGTCCCGGAATCCGGAGATTAAACCGATTGGCGTAATCCCAATTGATATCTTCATCAATTGGAACGCCATTATTGCTATAAAATAGTTCGGCCATTTTTAACGGTGGGGCAATATTTCCTTGTGCCCCGGTACTAGCTGTGAGAGCGGGATCCAATCCCCTCGGGGTTGAATTTCCCTGTAAACCGGACGACATACTGTTGGTATTCGCCCAGATAATCTCCGGATTCCATTTTTCGTTGAAGGCATTCCGTATGCTCATCTGTATCATTGTAGTATCTGAAAGGGTATACTGCGAAAATAGAGGAATATATTCATATAATCTGTGGCCTAAGGAATCGCAAAAATTAACAGCTACCTTACAGGCATCCGCTGCTTTTTGCCATTTGTCTTTGTCGAATGTTGTATTGAATAGGGGAGTACCGTCCTTATTGGTGAATCCAGTATAATCGGTATTGCCATTAAAGAGAGGGCTTGCCGCGGTTACCAGTACTTTTGCCTTAAGCGAAAGTGCGATGGCTTGAGTGATTCGCCCCAATTCCGACACCTCAAATTCTATTTTTACCGGTAAATCGGCCAATGCCTCATCGATTAATTGAATCACATAATCGAAACATTCGTCTACGGGCGAGCGGGGTATCCTTACTTCATCCGGAGAAGCCGATACTGGCAGGTTCTCTTTGATCAGGACAATGGGACCGTACATCCGTATTAGGTAATAGTGATAATAGGCCTTCAGGAATTTTACCTCCGAAATCCATCTTCTCCTTTCAGTTTCGGTAATGTCGGGCACCAGACCAATATTTTCTAAAAATACATTGCACTCGCGTATGCCTTGGTAGATATCTTTGGGGCCATTGGCACCCTGCCAAGCGTTCCCATATGGGTTTACTATTCGTTGGTTACCCCGGGCAATTTGCCAGATAGGATTGCTATTGGTGGCTACCAACCATAATTCATCCCCGCCAAGTAACGCAGGATTTTCATTCAACGATGCATGAGAAGGCATATAGGAGTAACAGGTAAAAAGGAATCTTTCCGCCGTGGTTCGCATTCTGAATGCATGGTCAATGGTTGCGATATTATCCGGCGTAACATTGAGGAAATCTTCGCATCCGAGTGAAAAGACCAACGTGAAGATTATGGATAGTTTGAGTATATTTTTCATCTTCATTGCTTTAAAAATTTAATTGAAGTCCAACGTTAAACGATTTCTGTATGGGATAACCAAGTCCGTTACCTCCCATTTCCACGTCCCAGAGATCAAATTTACTCCAGTTAAACAGATTGGTTCCGGTAAAATAGATCCTGAAATTTTCCATATGCATACTTTTCAGAAGTAGTGATGGGAAGGTGTAGCCAATCTCCAGTTGTTTCAAACGCAAGAAACTACCATCCCGCATAAACCATGTACTGGTTTGTGAGTTGTTGGTATGGCCGATAGCAGAAGTAGAGAGCCGGGGCCATAATGCATAAATGTTCTGATTATCTTCCGACCAATAGTCGTCTGCATACGCTTTCAACAATTGATTTTGTGGGCGTCCAGGTAATGATTCATTAGTATAATAGAACTCCCTGAATGGAGCGGTAGCATTGGGATTGATCCAGAATGACTCTCTGCCTAATCCTTGAAAGAACATGGATAAATCGAATTTTTTATACCCAAGAGAGAACCCAAAACCGTAGACAATCTCAGGCAACGTGGGATATCCAATGGGAACTAGGTCTAACTCTGTAATCTGTCCGTCGTTATTGATATCCCTATATTTGATATCGCCTCCACCATATTCTCCGAAGTTTTGTTTCGGTGATTTAGATGCTTCCTCGTCGTCAACAAACAAACGCTCTGCCAAGTATCCCCACGATTGATTGATGGAATAACCAATTCGGGATCTCCAAGGTGCGATATCGTTGTAATAATATTCTTCATAGATCAAGAATTTACTTTTTGCATAAGTAAAATTAAAGCGTCCTTGCAACCAGAGATCTTTGTTAAATATTTTGTTATAATCCACTGAGATATCGATCCCTTTTCCTTCTGCTTTTCCAATATTGGCTTGAGGTTGAGCTGATAACCCCATTTCGGCGGGCGTAGATACACGTGTTTGCAAGATATTGCTACGTACTTCTTTGTATATGTCGGCCTGTATCTGAAATGCATTGAATAGGCCAAGTTCTAATCCCAGATTCGATTTTGTAGCTATTTCCCATGTTATTTCCGGATCGGAGTACCTTCTTATTGATATTCCGTTTCGTCCATAGGCATTATCTCTCCCGAAAACGGCACTGCGAGCGCCATCATTCATGTTTAGCTCCGATAGGTATAGGAAGCGGCCGGTTCCAATCGCATCATTCCCTGATTGGCCGTACGTTCCCCTGATCCGGAAAGTGTTTGCAATATCCTTTAATGGTTCCCAAAAATATTCGTTCGAGACGTTCCAAGAAACACCATATGCAGGGAAAGCACCCCATCTGTGTGATTTATGAAAGCGTTCAGAGGCATCGGCACCAAAATTAAATTCAAAGTTATACCGAGAATCATAGGTGTATGTGGCCCGCATGGCTAAGTTTATGTTGCGGTAAGGCAAAGATCCCTCTAAAGTACTGGCATTCCCTGTGGTCCTGTTTTGCGCCAGAAATACAACCAGTCCATTTACCACATGTTTTTTGTTAAAGGTTTGATCGTAGCTTAATACCGACTCAGCATAGAAATCTGAAGATACTTCTTTGCTGCCTGGGTTATAATTGAGCCATTCAGTACCATGATCCTCATTCAACAGCGACAACTTAAATGTATCTGTGACCCGGTCATAGCTGGAGGCCTGATACCAGAATGGGATATATTCCCTAGTTGTCTCGAAATAGCTGTTTCTGCGCGTATTGGCCATGATACGGAATCGAAGCCCATCCAATAACCAGTTCAGGTTTTCCTTTATTTCAAATTGAGCGGTCATCAGAGACCGGGAGTAGGTTTTGTATCCCTTGACCATTTCCGCATAAGGGTTTAGATAGTAAAAATTACTGCCATCGTCGTAGTTCCCAAAGAGGATGTGTTGCACATAAGCATGATCAGCGTCAGGCTCGTAATAGGGTGCAAACATCACAGGATTTGTACGCATCACATTCCTGTAAACCTGTGTTCCTCCGGTGATGGGTCCGGTGTATTCATCAAACGTGCCATTTACCCTGACATCCAATTGTGTGGTTTTTGTTAAGTTCACGTTTACATTGGTACGAACGGAATAGGTCTTTAAGTCGATATTGTTATTGAAATTATTGCGTTGATCCACCTTCAGGAGCCCACTATTCTGGGCAAACCCTCCGGAGACAAAGTATCGTGCAACGGTTCCCCCTCCACTCACATTTAGGTTTACGGTATGGTTCATCGTATGATCCTTGATCAACTCCTTTTTCCAATCGGTAACTGGATACATGATCTTGTTTAATCCCGATGCGGTGTAATCAATCTTTTGCTTAGTATAAGGCAATATTCCCAGTGCATCTCGTGTGAGGATTGCTTCGTTATGCATGTTCATATAAGTGATGGGATCAGCCAGTTCTACATCTTGCGTAGGCATAGAGATATAGTTTTCCACCCGTAAGGATAATTTTGCTTTTCCTTCCTTTCCTTCCTTGGTTTTAATTAAAATTACCCCGTTCGCTGCACGGCTCCCGTAAAGAGAGGTGGCAGTAGCATCTTTCAAGATGGAGAAACTGGCGATATCGTCGGTCTGTAAGCGCGCCAGATCGGTAGATGAACTCTCAATCCCGTCGATAAGTATAAGAGGATCTTTTTTGTAGCCGAACGTTGTTACCCCGCGGATAAAAAAATCGGCGTTGTCCATACCGGGTTCTCCGCTCCTCTGATAAGAAATTACTCCTGCGACCCGCCCTGCCAGCGCGGTGGTCAAGTTACTCGAGGGTACCTTGAGCTCACCTGGATTAATGGTCGTGACCGATCCAACGACATTTTCCTTTTTCTGTGTTGCAAAAGCAACTACTGTGACCTCCTCCAGCATATCTGCCTGCTCTTCTAATACAACATTCAGTACCTTTTGGTTATTTACGGGAATAATTTTTGTCTCTAATCCCACAAAAGAATATTGAAGTTGATCGGCGGGTAAAACAGAAATCGAATAATTGCCATCTATATCGGTAATCACACCTCTCGTGGAACCCACGACCGTGATCGTTACCCCTGGCAGAGGATTACTTTCCGAATCGGTTACCGTACCTGTTATAGTAATGTTTTGGGCTAACATTACAAAGGATACCATCCATGCAAATAGGAATAGAAATCCTCCTCTTAGTTTTAATGAATTTTCTTTTTCCATTCTCGTGTTTTTAATGATCTGTAATATATTATAAAAATAAAATAATAATGACGATATCAAAATAATTATTCAAAAATCAAAGTCCCTTCCTCGCCATTTCTAACGCGGTTGTCGTTATGAAATATTTCGATAAGGTGTTTGATATTTCCCATTCCGGCATATCCCGATTGACGAGATATCCGAAATATTTTTCGGCTACCATTCCAAAATAGTCCTCATGTCCTTTCCTGAATTCCACAGGAGCAATAATCTTGTATCTTCCTTCTGATACTTTTTCTGCAGATAAAAAAGAATAGGATTTCTGCAGCTCAGTGATGGACTTCGTCATATTAGAATCGAAGATGTTTTCGTCTAAAGAGTCATCTTTTTGAATAAATAATTCCTTGACATAGTTCACTGATGCATCTTGTACGATCTCTATCGTTGCTTTTGTGCCCTTGATCCGTCCGTTATAGGTATCACCCCCGCCTTCGGGTGCCTGATAATTCCAGAGGGCGGTAACCGATATGTTCTTTCCTTTTACCTGATAATTGATTGTTCCGTTACCGAAAACTTCGAGTATTCCATCTTTGACATACTTTTGCAGGAAATCAGGAAATGTGTCGAGTTTTGTGGAGCGGGAGAAATCTTCCAGTGTCAATCGGGTGGGCCAATGGCTTGCAGCCATCATCTGCACGTCGTTTGTGTGATTGATCACTTCATCGGGAAAGCATTGCCAGTTGATCAAATCCACCAAATGTAACGACACGTCCACAATCCCTTCTCCCTGCTGTTCTGTATCGTAGAACCAGGATGGGCGTACCAGTGTATTTCCAGAGACTTCCTTGTAGTAATGATGTACGTTCTCCATTGTTATGGCTGGATCATCAGGTGTGCCGGATTGCAGATCGCCAAATAAACCTTCTCTCCTTATCAGTTCACGGGTAAGCGTGTTGATTATCTCATTTCTTTCTGTCATAACATCCAATAAATAGATGTTGTGTGCTTGCGCATAGTCGAAAGAAGTACCCAAAAGCGTGAAATTATCTTCGTTGATTGCCATCGGTTTGTCAGAAAGTACATTGAGTCCGGCGTTTAACGATTGGAAAATATACTCGGTCTTTTTCCTGTTATTTCCCGCCAATATCACTACATTTCCACTCTTCTCTTCAATCATCTTTTCGAGATAATCATTTCCCGTGTACAACTCTAAATACCATTTGGTAGGGTTTTCCGGGCGTTGATTATAACTTTCAATGCTAAACAGGTACTGGTCGAGTTCATTTCCCTTCGGAGCATATACGTAGACCGTGTCATTGACCTGAGGCTGAGGAAATTTCTGTAGAAGGCTGGCATGAAAATGGCCGGGATCAAGGACGATCAATTTTATTTCTCCATCTTTACCGGTAAAAACATTTTGCAACTCTCCTTTTTCCTTATGCATATTACATGAGAAGAGTAATAGAAATCCAAGAGTAATAAGTGATTGATAAAGAATCTTCTTCATTGTTCAGGTTCTCTTTATAGTTGAATGTAATCTGTACCGTATGGGTATCTCTGCGATCTTTTCAACATTGCGTTGGCCAATTCACTGTTCCTGAACTTCTCGAGTTTGGGATCCCATTCCAGTTTTTTACCTACTTTCATTGCGATGTGACTGATCAGGCAGATAGTGCAGGCACGGTGTCCGATTTCTACCGGGGATATGGGCTCTTTCCTTGATTCGATGCAGTCGAGCCAGTTTCCGTGCTGATTGTCACTTTTATAAAGGTGAATCTCATTTTCACCGATTTCAGACGTCAATATCTTCGGATCGCTGG
>JBAYRG010000057.1:0-12436 GCA_041676805.1 Proteiniphilum sp. | reverse complement strand
CGTAAACCATCGGTATAATAACGTATTCCTCCGGTAGTATACACCTTTTCCGGTCCTATTGCATCCATGATATAATGAATGCTTGAGAGGACATGCACAAACAGGTCTCCGGCTATGCCCGTACCATAATCCTTCCAGTTTCTCCATGCAAAGAAATGCTGGGGATTGAAGGGTATCTTAGGGGCGTTCCCCAGAAAACGGTTCCACCAGATTGTCTCTTCGGAGGCATCATCGGGAGCAGTAAAAGCATTTAATCTTCCCGGGGGCGCAGTAAATTGTCCATCAACAAAATTGACAGGTCCAATAATTCCCTGTTGCACCAATAACCGGGCAGCCCTGTTTCCTAATGAAGCCATACCCTGACTACCCGTTTGAAATAGCACTCCGCTTTTTTTCTGTGCTTCGATCAGGGCTTTTCCCTCACCCAATTTATGAATGACCGGTTTTTCGCAATACACATGTTTGCCGGCATTCATTGCCTCAATGGCTATTGGCTGGTGCCAATGGTCGGGAGTAGCGATGATTACCGCATCGATATCTCTCCGTGAAAGAATTTCCTTATAATCTTTTGTGATGAAAAGCTCATTTCCCCATTGTGCCCTGGCATCCTTCAAACGTCTATCATACAAATCACAAACCCCGACAAGCTTCACCCCGTCAACCGACAAAGAAGTGTTGGTATCTGAAGTTCCCATACCTCCCTTACCGATCAGGGCAATATGAACAAAAGAATTGGGAGATACCGTTTTTTTCACATTTGTAGCCAATCGATTACCGCTTGCCGAAAATATCAATGGAGCCGAGTGATAGGCCACAGCACCTACGGCCATTTTTTTTAAAAATCCACGTCTGTCTTGCATATTTGTTTAATTAAACAAAGTTAGTTCTTGTATATGGAAGATGTTTGGAAAAGAGACCTCTTCCAAACACCTTTCATACAATTTCAATCTATTCTTCCCCTAACACATTAAATTCGGATATGTCGCATCGCGCCCCACTTGAAGGACCGGCAGCCTGATTATCATACTCAAAAGCGTCACTGATTACAAATTTGAGATATCGAGCCGAGGAGCCATCCTGGGTGAAAGAGTGCTCACGTGGCGCATTGCTGCTAACACTCCAATCGGACAACTTTCTCCATGTGACATTATCGGTACTGATCTCAAAATAGCCGTTTTTAAGGTTCCCCCTCCAATCGTCGTTAGGTTTAGTAAAACTAATCCTGTAAATCTTATACTCCTTCTTCATGTCGAAGATAAAATAATAGGGAAGTGGTTTGGGAGCATCCCATTTCGATCCCCAGAAAGTGGCCACATTCCCATCGAGCATATTCTCCGGGACACGATTAAGCGACACATACTGGGGCTCTTCACAGATACATGAATTCCAATCAATAATATTCCAATCTGTACGGCTGAGAAGAGCGGGATTTAATGCGACGATTATGGCTATCTCCGCCTTTACAGAAGGATTACTATTGAGAGAAACAGTAACAACCGCGGAACCTGTACCAACCGGTTCAATTTCGCCATCCGTCACTCTCACGACAGACTCATCGGAAGAGGTCCAAACGAGGGAAGGATCTCTAACTCCATAGTCTGCCGGCAACAGTACGGGGACTACCGTCTGTTTTTTATTCAGCGACAAAATCAAATCGCGCTCCACTTGAATGGCAGTTATAGGATTTTCCAGAACTTCAACGGAAACGACCCTCTTTACAGATGGTTTATCTGCCACACTGACCGTGATTTCGGCACTACCGTAATAAACGGGTGTTACTACTCCATTCTCATCAACTGTTACAACATCTTCATCTGAAGAGTCCCAAATGAGGTTAAAAGGAATTTTCTCATTATAATTCGACGGTATCGCGCTTGCGGCTAATTCCGTGGTTTTACCCATTAATGCGGAGAGATGGTCTACAGGCGTAAGATTTGCTTTATAGAACACCTCAATCCCTTCAAGCTGCAAAAGCTTTGCCACATCTACCGGTATCGATCTTTTCAAACCTTCGCTACTTGTGATATTAATAAAGCATGTGCCATCGCTAATTGCGCGAACCAATCCTCCCGAACTGACCGTAGCTACTGAGGGATCGGTAGTTACCCATTCAAATGTTTGTGTCGTGGGACTCGCACTCATCTGGAGTTCCTCACCTTCTATCAATTCTAAGGCAGAGTGAGTGGTATAAATTGTATATTCTACATTCCTTTCCGGACCATCGCTACATGCTGCGAATATCAACAAACCGGCGAAAATGAATGATGCCCGATATAAAAATCTATTCATATTTTTTAGCTTTTATTTGTTCTTAGTCTCTCATTAGTCTTCTACCCGTATCAACCTCTCCTCCACTTCTCTCCATGCAGAAAACGAGCCATTACTGTTCTTGAGTCGGAAACGGTAGTTTAAATAGAATACGCGTTGTTTGGTCGCACCTTGTAAAAGCTCAGGGATATATCGGTTATAACCGTTTACATTATCAAGCATTTCTACTTCCATAGAACCATATGGAGTGATCTGGAGCGAGTTATCCTCCTTTATCTGTACCACCACGGATAGTCTCTCAATATCATCCACGGTAGTAGTACTTCCGTAGGTTTCGTTACCGATAAACATTCTCACCTTGTCCTTTTCCAGCGGCTGCACTAATTTCGTACCACTCAACACGGTAACAGGATTTGTCATCGTACCGCTTTTCACATAATAAGTGGGTATCAGTTGTTGGGCATAATCATTTTCGATGGCTACACGGAAGAGCACATCACTCTTGTCCTCATTCACATCGTAGTTCGAAACATTTTTGATCCTTAGCGGTATGAAATAAATCGAATCGGGAGACAAACCCAACGCGCGCACTTTCACAGGCATTCTCACATAGTGATAATCCGATTTTGCAGGTAACGTTACCGTGTATGACGCTATCTCGTACCTGTCGGCAGGCAACAGCTTGGCATACTCGTCTTGGTAGTTATAGTTCAAACTGTTGAACTTGTCTAACATCTCCGGATTTGGCTCGAGCGTTACCGTGATATCCTTTTCATTGGCGTTTGAACCGCCGCAGCCAATGGTAACATATCTGACAGGTTCCTCTTCATTGAGCGTATAGGAAGTGGCATACACATTTTCCGAACCACTCAGCAAATAAACCAAAGTTTTATATTGTTCATCCTGATAGATAGAGTCGGAATTGCAACTGGCAAGATTAAATGCCACAATGCTTGCGATGAATATTTTTAATAATACTTTCATATGATTATTACTATTTATTTTCAATTAATATTGGTATCCCGGGTTCTGATCCATCGAAGGAGATTTCCTGATCTCATTCAACTCAATTGGGACAAGAATCAGTTTTTTATCCACTACCCTGTTTCTGGCTACTGTTTGATTGACAGGAACGACATTGTAGAAAGCAAGTCCGTCCGCATCCATATCTAAGCCCTGAACAGGCTCTCTTTCCGTGATTTCGTACTTGCCCCAGCGTCGCACATCCCAGAAACGGGCATTCTCGTGAAGCAACTCCACCATTCGTTCGCGTTCTATCAGATCCTGCATGGTCTCCTGCGAAGCAAGTTCGGCTTCGGTCACTCCCGGTAATCCGGCTCTAAACCGAATCATGTTGAAATAATAACGCATCTCGTCTATATCCCTTGATATTTGACGATTCTGGATGGTATGGGTGGAGCTCAAATTATTTAAAGCTTCCACATAGGCAAGCAGGATTTCCGCATACCGGATAATAGGATATGCTTTTTCTAACCGCCGGGAGTTTTCGTATCCCTCACCTTGACCGGGAGCTCCCCATGAATCCTCAGGATGCACGAATTTTTTCAATGAGTAGCCCGTTGTATTCACGTTATATGGTAAATTCCGGTTTGAATTTTTACCGGCGTTACCATTCAGGTTATACCAAAACTGAACGTTTCTTTTGCTTAAGTTTGAAGTGGAAAGCATGGGCCAATGTGCTCCGCTGAATCCGATACTGGCATAGAACCTCAACTCGCGGTTTACATACATTTTGTGGACGTTTCCTTTCAACGTATAGCCGGAGAAAGTCAGATCAGTTCCATTATTCCATATGCCATCGGTCAAATAGGGATATTGATCGCTTGAATTTTCGATGGTACGTCCGTCTGCCATGCGATAGGCATCAATCACTTTTTGCGGTACCGATACAGTGGCATATCCGTTATATATTTCATAGGGAAAGGCATGCCTCGAATAATTGACCAAACCCGATGATCGCTGCGCCCACAAATATTCAGGATTACGCGCAAACGGCGACTCTCCGGTGAACATATCGGAATAGGAGCGGAAAGGATCAATATCTCCTGCTCCCAATGGGAAGTTCTGTTGCGATACATTATCGGGAAGGGGAGCAGTATCGGGCATTTTTTTCACAGTATGTAAAGCAAAGATATCCATATCAATGATCTGCTTGCAAACCTCGGCTGCCACAGCCCATTTACGTTCATCATATGTTTGAGAAACATAATTGACCCCATCGATCGATCTTTTCCATGTTCCATACGTTCTACGGGCTGCCGATCCGCCATTCCAGAGCGGACTTGCCTGAATCAGCCGCAGACGGGCACTCAACCCCAGTGCGGATCCAGCGGAAGGACGCCCGAAATAACTGGGTGTGACAACGTCTGGCATAAGCGCCGCCGATCGTTCCAATTCACTACAAACATAATCTACCGATTCATCGAATGTAGCTCGTGTACGGTCGTAGTAATCTTCCGTTTCGTTTGTCTCCATCACGTCGTCACCCAATATCACAATGGGACCATAATACATGATCAACCTGTAATAGGCATAGGCGCGCATGAAATAGAGATAGCCCATTAGCTCATTCTTCTCCCTCCCGGTCAAGTCTGTTGCCTTGTCGATGTTGCCAAGAACCGTATTGACCTTACGAACAATGATGTACATGCTGCTCCAGATATTAAACGACCTGAGATTAGTGGGAGTTATGTTCCCCTGTATAAAATCTAATGAGGTATAATCGGAAATCATAATCGAAAAAGCCTCGTCGCTGGCAAACGAACCTAATTTGTCGAATTTATAACCTTCATCGGGAAACATAGAGGCTATATTCCATACGTAACGTTCCAGATTTGTCTTATTTACAAAGATTGAATCATATTTAAACGACTCTTCAAAATTATCGGCAACATCCAGAAAATTGCAAGATGACATCGTCATGACTGCCACACAGGCACAAACTATTGTATGCTTAAATATATTTTTCATTCTCTTCTTATTTTTAAAAGTTAAGGTAAAGCTGCAGCGTATATCTCGATGGTATCGGATAAGCGCGTCCATTTCTAAATCCCTGTTCCGGATCCCAGTCTTTCACCTTATCCCAAACATAAAGATTATTCCCGACTAGCTGTATATCAGCAGATGATAAGCCAAACCGTTTGAGAAAACTCGCTCTGAGGTTGTAATTGAGTGTTACTTCCTGTAGGCGCAGATAGCGGGAATCACCCTTCCAGAAGGTGGACAACTGCGAATTATTGGCGTTGTACCCGTATGAGAGCCGCGGGAAACGAGCATTGGGGTTTTCCGCCAGAGCCGGATCAATTCCATTTGCCAAAGCATACTCCATCGGCACCCAACGGCTGGAAGGATCTTTGACGACGGTCAGCACATTGCCAATTTTTCCATTGTTGAAAGGTACGTAACCCGGTCCATTTACACCATAAGCACTATTATAGCCCACATGATAAAAGTCGGTTTTACCTGTTCCTTTGAATAATATACCCAACGTGAAGTCTTTGTATTTCATTTCCCCACCGAATCCATACATCAATCGCGGATAAGTAGGATCAGACAAGAACACCCTGTCGTCCGTATTGATCACTCCGTCTCCATTGACGTCTTTATATTTGATATCACCGGGCATGACTTTGAAGCCTCCGAAAGACTGAACAGCGCTATTTGCAATATCGTCTTCGTCTGCGAACAATCCCGTGGCGATGTAACCGCGTGTCGCTTGGTGAGGATATCCATTCAGCGGTTGGTATGGATATCTGGTAGGTGGCTCTTCCCAATTGATGATTTCGTTTGCCGAATAGGTGTAATTTCCCCGTATTGTAAAACTCCAATCCTTACGGATTTCGTGGGTATAGGAAATATTGCCGTCGGTACCGTAACTGCGCATACTCCCCACATTACCATAGGGACGTGCAGAGTAGACCAATCCTGCATAACCGGGAATCGTCTCCCTGCGTTGGAAAATATTTTCGCGCTTATCGTTAAAGAAGTCCACTACAAATGTCAACCGATCATCCAACAGGTTTCCTTCGATACCCAAATTAGCTTTCAGCGCTTTTTCCCACATCAGGTTGTTGGCGCCAAATTGTAATTCACTTACGCCATTAAGTGTACTTCCCCACCCTACAGACTGGTTTTCTCCAATAATGGTCATGAATGGAAACCGGAAATTGGCGATACGATCACTCCCTACAGATCCGTATGAACCACGTATTTTCAAATAGCTAAGCCAACCCACATGATCCATTACCCATTGATAACTGGTAGGAATCCATCCAAGGGCTAACGAAGGGAAGAAACCAAACTGTTTTCCAGGTTCAAAATTTTCTGAACCGGTGTAACCGAAGTTAAAATCGACCATGTAGGTGTTTTTGAATCCGTATGTAACCCGGCTGGAGATTCCCTGATATCTCTTAGGAAGAGCTTCCAAGGCACGACGGCCTGCATCGGCGATATCAGCATCTCTTGTGTCTTGCTGGTCGCTCATATAATAATAAACAAGTGCACTCGCGCGATGGTCGTCCGCGATGAGCTTGTCCCATGACAGCGTACTTTCGAAGTGATATTTCCGGGATTGCCGCTGATAGTTCGAATATTGAGGGCTAACCGCGTCATAGCTCTTTGCTCTTTGTAATTCGCCCCAAGTAGTACGCCCACTCGCAAGATACAATTCGGGCATCACATATCGGGTTTCGTCTTTCCATGAGAGGTTGTCATAGGCTCCCTGCATTCTCAATTTCAGATCTTTGATCAGGTAAGAGAAATCATGCGATAAAGCCAGCGTTGCCTTACCTGTATATTGTTGATTGGTTTGCTTTCCTGTGTAATTCAATAATACATAAGGAGATACACCTCCACCACCGAAAGATGAGCTATAAGCAGGCAACTCTCCCGTTGAATATCTGATAGGAACGGTAATGGGTGTGAGCATCGACTGAGCCTCCCACATGGCATCGGTATTGGCAAAACCGGGTTGCGTTCTCAGCGACATGAAACCGTCTGTGCCAAAATACAAAGTGGTACCTTTGGTCAAGTCGATATCCAGATTGATACGATAATTATAGGTATTGTAGCCAACGCCGGAGCGAATAGTATTTTCCGGAGCCACTTTATATGCAGCGTCTTCTATCGAGGTACCCAAACTGATAAAGTAACGCGCCGCTTCGCCGCCACCCTGCGCACTCACATAATAAGTTTGCTGGAAACCATTTCGTTTCATGATCTCATCCTGCCAACTGATGTCAGGATAAAGATCATCATCCAGATGGTTTTTGATAAGTCTCAGTTCCATATTGTCGTAAAGAATCTCTTCGTTACGTACCACCCTTGCCTCATTGGCTAAGATGGCATAATCGTATGCTCTCAGATATTCGGGCATCCGGCTCAGGTACGACAACGTATAATTGGCTCTTGCCTTAATTTGCAACTTGCCACTTTGTCCGCGCTTAGTAGTGATCAGTACCACACCATTGGCCCCGCGAACCCCATAAACAGCGGTCGCGGAAGCGTCTTTCAATATAGAAAATGATTCGATATCGGCAGGGTCGATGGAGTTTATATCACCCTCCAATCCGTCTATCAATACCAACGCCGAACTACTCGCGCCGAATGTACCAATACCGCGCACCCAGAACTCCGAGATATTTTTACCCGGCTCACCGCTGTCTAATACGGTAATCATACCGGCCACACGTCCACCCAGCATATTTGCAACACTTGTGGCAGGCGTTTGTAGATCTTTTGCATCCAATGATGTAATAGCACCTACAACACTGATTTTACGTTGTGTTCCCAAGGCGGTCACAACCACCTCTTCCATTTCAGTGGCAGTCGGTATCATGGTGACGGAAATTTTGTTATTTTCAGCATCAACAAGATACTCCTGATTTTCGTATCCTATATATGAAAAGACAAGGACATCGCCTTTGGAGGCCTTGATCTTAAATACGCCGTTGGCATCGGTTGCCGTACCCACCATGGCTTGCGCCTTCAGAAAAATGCTCACTCCCGGAAGGGTCTCTCCATTCTCGTCATATACGGTACCCCCCATATTATAGCTCTGCTGTGCCATGCCTAATAATGGAAACAGACACAGTAGACAAGTAACCAGAATATTTTTATAATTAATTGGCATCATAAATGTTGAATTTTTAATGGTCATTACTCTATAGTTAACTTTCGAACAACATTGTTTCCGAGGTCTGTAATATAAATGTTGCCATCCGGTGTGACAGCAACACCTCTTGGTTCATTGAAAAGGGCATCCTCGGGATTACCGTCCTGATAACCGGCAACGCCTCCCTTGCCGATAACGGTCGATACCACGCCGTTACCATCCTCATCAATGGTAATCATCCGGATACAATGGTTGCCTCTGTCGGCCAAATAGAGATTGCCATTGGGAGCAACTATCAACTGGTTGGGAGTCCTAAACCTGGCTTCCGATAATGGGCCATCCTGCCATCCTGCCTCACCATTCCTACCGGCAAAAATAGTATGCTCTCCCTTTTCGAGGTCATATTTACCGATGCAATGCAAGGATGAATAGGAAATATAAATAATATTGGGATTAACCGGGTCAAAAACAAGATAAGAGTCAGATGAGGTCAACGTTTGTGCGACTAACGATCCCTCCCTTGTGTTAGGATTGACCTTGATAAGATGTCCTGAGGCAAAATAACGAGTATATAGCTCCCCTGTTACCGGATGGGCAGCAAGACTATGCGCCGTACTAAATGTAAAAGGAACTCCTCCTGGCCCTGCCGGTAGAATTGAACGTTGTCTGGGCGTCCAGCCTTCAGCCGGATCGAAAGTGAAAAATATTCTACCTCCATCGGAAATCGCAGAGATCACACCCTCCGCATCAACCGTTGGCGCACCCAACGCATAAGTGGCATCTGTAGAACTACCGGGCAATACAGCTTCAACAATATCCTCTTCTTCATTAATTCGAACAAAACAGAATGGAACACGCCAATGGGATATAAAGATGTTGTTCTGATTGTCCACCGTTATCGTGGAAGGTTGGTGAAATTCAGCCTCCGATAATCTTCCTCCCTTGAACTGGGTCGTACCCTTCCGTCCGGTAATGGTTTGAATGACATACATTGTACGATAGAGATATTTCTTTTTAGTAAATGCAGTGGAATCACCATTTACTACAACCGATATGACGTTTTCCCGACCCGGCTGTCGTGGAGTAATCGTGTAAATATGCTTCCCGTCGGAGCCAACAACCGGTGCTGGCACATCGTTGAAATAGACTTTGATTTTGGAGACATCCGAACCAAAATTGTTCCCTGTGATAAATACTTTGGTGGACATCCCCCCTGAATCTGGTTCAAAGCCGGTGATTTCGACCGGTTTTGAAGGATCATAATTTTCACGTCCGAAATTATCGGACTTGTTGCCTTCGCATGACACAAAAATAATAATGGTCATAACAAAATAAATGATACTTAATTGCCTTTGTCTACTCATGTTAAATAAATTATATAAATTGGTTTAAACTGCTTGTGATATGTATTTATTTTATCAGATTAATAAGAGAAATTAAAACTACCTGGCAAAGATAACTATATTTTTAAAATTAAAAACAAATTGGGAGATATTTTACATAAATTTATCCCATTTTTCAGTTACAAATTATATACTCCCCCTATTTTGAGACAATTCTCACCTGAAAATTCATCAAGAGAGCTCATTATTTCATGAATTCACTCCCAAAGAATCAACCTTTTTTTGTTTTTATCAGCTTTTAAAAATATTTTACCTGCCTTTAAGTAGGAAGTGTTGATTAAAATTTAGTTTATATTATTCTAAAATATAAATATGGTTCTAACAAATGACTTACAAATATGTATAATATAAACTAATTAAAGATTGGTACTGAGATTAAATTAGTTCTACTTTGACAGATTCGGATTTTACCTGATAAAGGCATTATTGATGTCCTGTTGTCGTTGGATATGCCGGTGAATGATCTTATGACACATCTGTTCGTCAGTCATTTTTGTCAATCGTTTTCCCTGTCGTTATTTCTGATAACATTTAAAATTTCACGCTTTAAATACAGCATAGTATACGCAGTGAACACTTGGCGCATAAAGGCTTTTGTCAATCAATAATTTCGATATTCCGTTCAACAGCTCGTCACAATAGAAGATTGCCTGCAAATTCGTCATAACGTTTCTGAGCAGTTTCGAAGAAGCCTTCAATTTCCTCGATTGCTATTAAAATATCTTCTAACCATTTACCCTCTTCCTCATCCATATATTAACACTTTTGTCTGTTCTATATTTTTGCGGAGAAAGGAATTACGGATGGGTTGTTCTTCCAGCAAGTCCACCTCTCTTCCCAAAACATCTTCGAGAGAATATTTAAAATCGAAATAGTTAAGGAAATGGTCTTCAACGGAATTCTTGTCGAAATCGACAATCAAGTCCACATCACTTTTTTCGTTGAATCGGTCGGTAAGGACAGAGCCAAATGCAAAAAGCTTGCGGACACTATGTTTACGACATAGATCCGATATCTGCCTGATATGTGAGTTAAAATAATCTGTCATTGTAAACCGATATTGATTCGCAAATATATAAATTAATTTTGAATTGTATATGCTAATGTAAAATAAAACTCGGTATATACTGAAATATAACGAGTTATGCAGTTTTTATCACTTAGCCACCACTCTCCTCTCCTGATTGAAATTTTATCAATAGTGACCGGTGATGTGTATTTCCTGTTCCTTCTCTTGATATTTGATTATTTTCTGCCTGATGAACAGGTAAATGGAGACAATGAGGGCCAATAGCAGGAGAATAACCGTGCCAAGGAAGTAAAATTCTTTCCTGTGTGCTTGTTTCAGTTCCTTTTCCTTATTGGACAGCGTATCGAGTATGATTTTTGCCGTTTTGAGTTTTTCATCGTTGAGTTCTTTTTCAACTTCCAATTCCATACTTTTATATTGGCGGGCAGCGGTAGTCGTACTTATCCGCCATGGCGATGGACCGGTCGAAATAGACAGCGGCGGAGTCGTAATTCATTTCATAGGTATGGAATTTCCCCATCGAGGTATATGCGTTGATACGGATGGTATAGACAAGCGCCGTGAGGAATTGCCGCTGTTCAGGCTGTTTTAATCGACAGACTGGATAATATGTTGACCTATCTCCGGATCAATGCCGGAGAGTCAAAAGTGTTGTGATACCATGATATTAGGTGGAATATTTAACGAAAAACACACCTACAGAATTATTCTTTCGGGAGCAACTCCATCCGCTCGAAAAATTTCCCCTTGGAGGCACTCTCTATAGCTTTCACAGCGATATCCCTCACGCCTTCCTCCGCATGGGCTGCCTTATCACCGTACTCCTTCAATTGAGCCTGCATCTCAAGGATTTTCTCTTTCAATGCTTCTATCTGCTGATCTCTCAGTCGGATATCGCTTTCAGACTGTTTCGACATTAATTTTATATCGAAATCATATTGCATCTTCAATGTTTTGGTCACTTCTTCTTCTTTTGCCCGGACGGTAGTCTCCAGCCTGACAGGAAATTCAGCGTTCTCCTGCCTTAAACGGGCAAGTTCTTCCTCCGATGCTTTCACCGATTGTTCACGTTGCTCTATCTCACGGTCGAATGCCATCTTGCGGTCGGTCAATTCTTTTTCGAGCAATGCTTTTTTTGTTTCGTATTCGTCCTTCTCCTTTTGGCGGGTAATCTTTAAAGTGTACTGGTACTCCTCTTCTTCACGCTTGCGACTTTTGACTAATTGTTCGGATTGTTCCTTTTCCAATGCTTTGTTTTGTACTTTTTCCTGTTCCCACTGTTGACGGGTTTCAGCCATCTCCTTTTCGAAGCTCTCTTTCTTTTCCCTTTGTACCAGCAACATGGCAGCAAGCGAATCGGTATTAGCTGTCAGCGAATACATGTCTTCCAGCGACTGTTGCTCAATGACAATAGCCGAACGGATATCTTCCAGTTTTTTAAATTCACCTGCCAAGTTCTGAAGAAGCTCATCCAGTGTGTTATTGAGTGAGCCTTTCAATTCATTGATATTCTTCACGATGCTTTCACCCGAAAAATCAGCCACTTTTGACAATGTTTCCTGTTTCTGCTTTTCGACCTGTACCTGTTTGGGAACATTCGAT
>JBAYRG010000056.1:0-12495 GCA_041676805.1 Proteiniphilum sp. | reverse complement strand
GCATTGCGCTCCACATGGTAATTTCTCCCACAACCCCGAGCCACTTCCACAACATCTGACTGAATTGGCTTCGCTCACCCGGAGTTCCAAAGCCTCCGTTGGGTTTGCCGTAGATCCGGATGTAGACCGGCTGGCGATCTATTGTGAAGACGGAGAACCGTTTGGAGAAGAATATACATTGGTGACTGTATCAGACTATGTGTTGCAACACACACCCGGCAATACGGTCTCCAACCTCAGCTCCAGCCGCGCACTGAGAGATGTCACACATGCCAGGGGTGGACAATATAATGCCGCTGCAGTGGGAGAGGTGAATGTGGTGGCTAAGATGAAAGAGACAGATGCGGTGATCGGCGGTGAGGGTAACGGCGGTGTTATTTATCCTGCCCTGCATTACGGCCGTGACGCGCTTGCGGGAATCGCCCTCTTCCTCACTTATCTCGCCAAATCGGGAAAAACACCTTCAGCGCTGAGAAAATCATATCCCTCCTACTTTATGGCAAAACAAAAGGTAGAGCTTACCCCGGACATAGATACGGAAATGATTCTGAACAGAGTGAAAGAAAAATTCAATGACCAGCAAATTACCGATATCGACGGAGTGAAGATTGACTTTCCCGAAAAATGGGTCCATCTGAGAAGATCGAACACCGAGCCTATCATTCGTATCTATTCGGAAGCATACTCCATGGAAGAGGCGGAAGAGATCGGCAAACAAATCATCAACGTCATACAAGAATTCTCATCATAAAATAAAACTGTTGCCAGTTTTCCAGTCAATTGCCACCTCACCTTACCTGAAGTGGCTTTTGAGTTAAATAAATGAACAGTTACGAAATTAATGAAAGAAACATTGATTAGTCACGAAGAGTTACGCAGCTTGCATCCCATATTCAGGGGTAAGCAGGGAGACAAATTGATAGACTTGGGTATAAAAATATCCGCGCTGCATGTTCCGAATGAAATTTACAATCGATCCAAACATCTTACCGGCCCCGACTTCTGTAAAGATGTGCTGGATAAACTCGAAATCACCCGTACGGTAAGAAATGCAAAACTGTTGGATGAGTTTCGGAATCGCCCCTTTATCACGGTTTCCAATCATCCTTACGGCCATATTGACGGGATTGCGGCGATTGAGGCGATAGGTAGCCGGGTAGCAAATTATAAAATGATGGTAAACGTTATTCTGGGGATGATTGATACGATGGCTGATAACTTCATCACTGTAAACCCGATGAAGTATGGCGACAAGAATAGCATCACTTTCGCCGGTATCAAAGAGAGTATCGCACATGTAAGGGCAGGTCATCCATTGGGATTCTTTGCCGCAGGAGCTGTTTCCAACCTTATCTTCAAAAAAGGAAAAATGGCGATTGAAGACCGGGAATGGCAACCTTCCGTGATGAAAATTATACAGAAAGTAAAAGTACCGGTCATCCCGATGCATATCTCCGGTCGCAACACCCTCTCTTTCTATCTTTCAAGGATATTGGGTTATCAGGTCCGTACCCTCAGGTTATGCCACGAGCTATACAATAAAAAAGGCAAAGAGATGGTAATCACCCTGGGAAATCCCATCATGCCGGATAAGATCCGGTCGTTTCACAACGATATACCTCGGTTGGCTCAATACCTGAAGGAAGAAACTTATGCTTTAGAATAATAAATAAATGAGGAAACGTTCATCCCTTTAGACTTCTCCTCGCTATGGTAAAGTTCATACAAATATGAGTTTACTCATTTAGCTTAACGGAAAAGTTGTTATCTTTGAATATTCAAAAACAAGCATACGTATGGCAAAACACTCTTTACAACAGGTGAAGCAACGTTTTGGGATCATTGGTAATGACCCGAAGCTGGACCGGGCTATCGACATTGCTTTACAAGTGGCACCGACTGATCTCTCGGTACTTATCACCGGAGAAAGCGGTACCGGAAAAGAGAATTTCCCCCAGATTGTGCATCAATATAGCAACCGGAAGCATGGTCCCTATTTCGCTATCAATTGCGGCTCCATACCCGAAGGAACCATCGATTCGGAACTGTTCGGACATGAAAAAGGGTCATTTACCGGCGCCACAGGCGCCAGAAAGGGCTATTTTGAAGTGGCCGACAGCGGTACGCTCTTTCTCGATGAAGTGGGTGAACTCCCCCTTTCAACACAAGCACGCCTGCTTCGCGTACTGGAAAGTGGAGAGTTCATCAAGGTAGGCTCCTCCAAGGTAGAGAAGACCAATGTACGTGTGGTGGCGGCCACCAACCTCGATATGGTAAAGGCGGTGGAAAAAGGGAAATTCAGGGAAGACCTCTATTATCGCCTCAATTCGGTGCCCATCCGTATTCCGCCATTGCGTGACCGGACAGAAGATATATCCCTTCTATTCAGAAAGTTTGCCGGCGATTGTGCCGAAAAATATATGATGCCTCCTATCACACTGACGGACGAAGCAAAAGAGAAGCTGAAAAGCTATCGTTGGCCGGGAAATGTGCGCCAATTAAAAAATATCACCGAGCAGATCTCCGTCATCGAGCGGGAGCGTCTCATCACTACCGATTTACTCCAAAAGTACCTGCCTAACAACGAAGTAGGGATGCTGCCTGTTTCGGTTCATCAGATACATGAGTCGGAACAGAAATCATTCGCCAACGAACGTGAGATACTCTACCAAGTGTTATTCGACATGAAGAAAGATATTACTGATCTGAAACGTGTGGTGAAAAGTATCATGGAGGATTCGGCACAGCATACTCCATATAATGAAACTTCGAGCGAGATACATCACCCCTCGTCTATCATCACAAACGACAACACCCGGGTCTCTGTGCCAGTGAAGTATGAAACTATGCCCAAAAAAATCACCTTGGAGACAACCGAAAACAACAATATTCAGGAGGCAACCGAATATGAAGAGAGCGCGCTCTCGATCAGTGATGTGGAGAAGGAGATGATCATGAAAGCGCTGGAAAGGCATAACGGAAAAAGAAAATTGGCGGCCAACGACCTGGGCATTTCAGAACGAACACTTTATCGTAAAATCAAGGAGTACTCACTTTTAGGTTAAGATTATGAAGAAATATATTTTCATCCTCCTATTATTGCTGATTTCTGTCAGCTCATGCCGTATATCCTATTCCTTTAGGGGTACCTCCATCAACTACGACCTTACCAAAACGCTCCAGATAGCCCATTTCGTCAACCAGGCGCCATTGGTATATCCTCCCCTTGAGCAACAGTTCAATGAGAAAATGAAGGATATGTTCACCCGCAACACACGGCTGCAACTGGTAAATCAAAATGGAGATATGGAGATTGAAGGAGAAATTGTGGGATACGAGCTAACCCCCCTCGCAGTACAGGAGGACGCTTTTGCTTCTGAAACACGACTGACCATGACAGTGAGGATGCGGTTCAGGAATAATAAGACAGACGATCCCGAGATCGAAGAGAGAATCTCGGCCAACCGCACATTCTCCAGTGACCAGGTATTCGACTCTGTACAAGACCAGCTTCTCAATGAGCTCATCGATGAAATTGTAGATCAGATATTCAACGCCACCATGTCAAACTGGTAATTGCATGCAAAAGGAAGAGCTATACGACTGGATAGAGAATCCGGAAAGGTTGGACACTTCCACGTTGGAAGAGCTAAGGGGGGTTGTGGGGGAGTATCCCTGTTTCCATACCGCCAGATTACTCTATACGAAGAATTTAAATTTGATTGACAACCAAGGTTATGAAGAGGAGTTAGGCAAGACGGCTGTTCTCTGTAACGACAGGAAAAAACTATTTTATCTCATCTACCGGGAGGAATACGGGAAATTATTGGAGAGGGATCAAAGTATCCATTCCAACAGAGCCGACAGGACAGAGCAACTGCTTGAGTCATTCCTCTCATCGCTCGGTGAAAAGGCGTCCGGGGAAAGAGAAATGATGGAACCTTCCATAGAAAATGTAGCGTTGAATTTGGCTACAACAGACTATTTCTCCTATTTGAAATCATTGGGAGGAGAAGCGTCCAATCTTGATCAAACTGAAGAGCAGCAGAAGTTACAACATCAGGATATTATCGATGCATTTATTGAAAAAGCAGCATCGGATATACTGTTTGTACCCAAAGAAACCACCCCTTCCGACACGAGTCAGGAGAGAGAAGAAAAAGAGGAAGGGGGCGAATTCCTGACTGAAACGCTCGCCCGTATCTATATCAAACAGAAGAAATATGAACAGGCGCTCACAATAATTAAAAGGTTAAGTTTGAATTTTCCAAAAAAAAGTGTTTACTTTGCGCACCAAATTCGTTTTCTCGAATTGTTGATTATGAATGCAGAAAAAAATAAAAAAAAATAAGATATGTATATTTTCATCACAATCCTTATTGTACTGGCAGCCATCCTGATGATCTTTGCCGTATTGGTACAGAAATCCAAAGGAGGCGGGCTGGCAAGTGGTTTCGCCTCATCGAACCAGATTATGGGTGTCCGGAAAACGACCGATTTCCTGGAGAAGTTCACATGGACATTGGCAGGAACAATCATTCTTTTGAGTATCCTGACGGCCAAATTCACCACCTCGCACTCCAACATTCCCCAATCTCAGATAGAGGTTGAACAACCGGCTCCGCTGAATCCTTCCACGGCTCCGAGCGTAACTCCTGAAATACCGCTTCCGACACAGATTCCCGCTCAACCTCAACCGGAAGAAGGATCAGAAGGAGAGTAAGATCTGATTTACCCGCCCATACGACCCTTAGAGTGATGATCGTATGAAACGAGCAGTTCTCTTTTTTTTCCTGTTTTCAGCCCTGTCAGCCGGAGCTCAGACCGTTACATACGATACGATCAGGGTATCTCCTGATGATGAAAGGAATATTCATCGTAATCGTCCCAAAGATGTAGCGGTTCCAAGTGAATCTCTACGTAAAGAAAATATATATGTCGCCCGGAAGCAGCCTGTCACTTTCGACAGAAGCAAGCTACGTTTCGGTGCCGATTTGGGGTTATCAATAAGCCGGAACTACACCAACCTGGGTTTTGGACCGCAGATAGGCTATCAGTTCAATGAACACTTTATGACCGGTGCCGGAATCAAATACTATTACATGAAAGCACGTACCTATGAATATGAGATAAAAAATAATTTGCTGGGAACAAATCTATTCGGTTATTTTTATCCGGCAAGTTTTATCGCTCTATTCGCACAACCCGAGCTCAATTATATCTGGTCTGGATTGACCGGTCGAACTACAGGGAATAAGATAACGGACAAGGGGCTTGTGCCTTCACTGGTGGTAGGGGCGGGATTACGCCTGGGAGGATCACATATCACTCTCAACTACGATGTAGTGCAACATCCCAACTCACCCCATCCCGAGGGTTTTTATTTGGGGGTTTCCGCCTTCTTCTAAGTTGCCGCTACTTCCCGACAAGTCGGGACAATTTTTTCCGATTGTCGGGATTGCCAAATTCCCCGGATCATCGAAACATGATATCACCCACAACAGGCACTTCGGCATGATCATTCAGTTTTTTAATCAACTCCTCCTTGATCATCATCAATTCGGCACGTAACACAGCAGAAGTAAGATACACGTAAAGTGTATCACGGTTGAAGTAAATATTGGCAGTATACTTGGCGACCCCTTCTCCAAATAACTCACTCCATCCTCTAATCACACGTTGTTGTGCCAGGTTAAACCTCAGTGTGCTATTCTCACTAAAAAAATCAGAGAGTGCTTCCGACAATGGTTGGGCATTTTTCTTCTGCATACAATCTAACCTTTCATCAGGGTTATCTCTCCATCCGCTACGGAATAGATGTGTGAATTGTTATTGATCCTTGCTAATATCTTGTCAAGCGATCCCCTATTGGTATCCGAAATGAATATTTGTCCAAACTCCGCACCGGAAACCAATTTTACAATCTCCTCCACCCTCTTCGAATCGAGCCGGTCGAAAATATCATCCAACAGCATGATAGGTGTTGTTTTCCCTCTCTTCAACAGGAAATGGAATTGGGCCAGCTTCAGCGACACAAAATAGGTTTTATTCTGTCCCTGTGAACCCACCTTTTTGATGGGATAATCATCGAGCAGCATCTCCAGTTCGTCGCGGTGAATACCTGCCGATGTATAACCAAGAAAGAGATCACGTTGCCTGTTATGTCTCAACTTCTCAAGAAAATCAGCATCATTCAATTGAGAAACATAACTGAAAAAGACCTGTTCGCCCGATTGACTGATACGGGCGTAGAACTGGTTGAAGATAGGGGTGAACTCCTCAATAAATTCTTTCCTCTTACGGTGAATAAAAACACCAGCCTCAACCATCTGCTCTTCCCATAGATCCAACAAGGTGAAATCGACAGCCGACTCTTCATTTTTCAACAGCACATTCCGTTGTTGCAATGCCTTATTATACCTGAGCAATGCCCGCAAATATTCTTTATCGAACTGGGAAACAGCCATATCCATAAATCTGCGGCGCACCTCACTTCCACCCGTAATCAGTTCATTATCGGCCGGGGATATCATTACCAAAGGAATCAATCCGATATGGTCCGACAGCCGTTCATATTCTTTCTTGTTGCGCTTGAACTGCTTTTTTTGGCGACGGCGGATAGCACAATAGACCTCCTCCTTCACCTCACTTTCAAACTCATATCTCCCCTGCAACATACAAACCTCCTCTCCATGCCTTATGATTTGAGAATCGACAGGATTCGTATAACTCCTGCAGAAGGAGAGATAATAGACGGCATCGAGCAGATTGGTCTTTCCCATCCCATTGTCTCCAATAAAACAATTCATTTTGGGAGACAAAATGAGATCTGCCTGAACCAGATTCTTATAATTAATAAGGGAGAGTTCTTTTAAAATCATTTTGTTTAATGTGCTAATTAGTCAATATGCCAGACATCGTTCAACGGAGTGAAACGTAGTTAATGTGCCAATGTGCCAATATGCCAATGTGCCAATTGAATGTTGTATAACCCGGTTTTCATTGGCAAATTAGTCTTATTGGCACATTAGTCTAATTGACACATTGATATCACTCTTCCAACAACAACCGCTGGAGATCTTCGGGAGAAATATTCATTTTAAGCCTGCCCTGCGAAGCAAATGATATCTTGCCTCTCTCTTCGGAGACAATAACCACCTTCGCATCGGTTTCTTGAGATATTCCCAATCCGGCCCTGTGACGTAATCCGAGATGGGTAGGGATATTGGGATTTTGAGAGATAGGCAAGATACATCCCGCAGCCTTTATTTTTCTTCCTACAACAATCATGGCACCGTCGTGCAACGGGCTATTTTTGAAAAATATATTCTCAATAAGGCGAGACGATATATCGGCATTGACAATCTCTCCGGTCTGTTCATAAAGCCCTAAATGAAGATCACCCTGAATGGCAATCAATGCGCCCGTGTTTGTTCTCGACAAGTTCATACAAGCGAGCACGATAGGCGTCAGGTACGACTTATCATTCTTCTGCTTATCACCGGGAAAGAAAATCCTCATAATAAAATTCCACCCTTTCTTGGAACCGAGCGACATCAGGAAACGGCGGATCTCATCCTGAAAGAGAATTACCAATAAGAAAAGACCCACACTCACAAATTGGTCAAGGATAGATCCAAGCAATACCATATTAAATACCCTTGAGACCAGGATCCAGATAACCATGAAGACCAGGATCCCGAGGAAGAGAGGCCGCATCCCCGAAATCTTCACCAACCTGAACAGGTAGTAGAGAAGTAGTGCCACCAACACTACATCGATAAAATCTTTTATCCCAAAATGTGTGAACATATTTTATTACGAATCAAATTCCTTTATCTTTTCGATGATCTTCACGCACTCTACGGCCTCTCTCACATCATGTACCCGTAAAATGTCAGCTCCGGAGAGCAACGACACGGCATTAAGTGCTGATGTACCGTTAAGGCTCTCTTCCGGGGTGATTCCGAGCAATTTGTAGATCATCGATTTTCGTGATATTCCTATTAATATCGGTTCCTCAAAGATATGAAAATATTTCAGATAAGCCATCAATTCATAATTTTGAGAGATCGTCTTACTGAATCCGAAACCGGGATCTATAATCACATCACTCACTCCGAGTTGATTCAACTTTGCCTTACGTTCAGAGAAGTAGTAGAGGATATCCTGGATGAAGTTATCATAGTGAGTGAACTGTTGCATCGTCTGAGGTGTACCCCGCATGTGCATCAGAACGTAAGGGACATTCAGTTGTGCCACAACTAAAAACATCCGTTCATCGAGTTCTCCTCCTGAAATATCATTGATGATATTCACTCCATATTCTTCCACAGCCTCTTTTGCCACATCGGCATAAAAAGTGTCCACTGAGAGGATGGCATCGGGAAATTCATTCCGAATCAACTTCAGGACGGGTATCAACCGTTCGGCCTCTTCCTTCGCATCAAGAAACCGGGAGGCGGGTGAAGTGGATTGCGCGCCCACATCAATCATTGTCCCCCCCTCACCCAGTATCTGGGCACATCTTTCCACAATTTCGGTCTCAGACTGCCTTCTGCTCCCCGAAAAGAACGAGTCGGGAGTAACATTCACAATCCCCATCACCTGAGGCCTACTCAAATCGATCAGCGTACCGTTTATATTAATCGTTTTCAATATCTTTACTCTTTACTCTTTATTCTTTACTCTTTATTCTTTCCTCTTTATTCTATAAAATCGAATCCGGATTCTGACCGGGATAATCAACGGTATAATGTAACCCTCTACTCTCTTTTCGGGCCATAGCCTGTTTAATGACCATATAACCTACTTTGATGATATTTCTCAATTCACAAATATCACGGGAGACCACAGAACGCTGGAAGAGATCCTCTGTCTCCCGGAACAGGATATTCAGCCGGTTAAGTGCTCTTTGTAAACGCAAGTCCGAACGGACAATACCCACATAAGATGACATGATTTGTCCTACCTCCCTATAACTCTGCGTGATCAACACCATCTCTTCGGGAGAAGTCACTCCTTCGGCATTCCACGACGGGATATCTTCCCGGAACGAATAGTGCCTGAAGAGAGGGATAGAGTGTTTCGCCGCGGCATCTGCAAAAACTACCGCTTCAATCAAGGAATTCGATGCCAACCGGTTGGCCCCGTGAAGGCCGGTACAGGCACACTCTCCATTGGCATAGAGGCGACTGATGCTTGTCTCTCCATCCATATTCACTTTAATTCCTCCACACAGGTAATGGGCAGCCGGAGCCACCGGAATCATATCCTTGGTGATGTCGATACCATAAGAGAGACACTTCTCATAAATAGTGGGAAAATGCTTCCTGGTCTCTTCAGGATCTTTATGGGTTACATCCAGGAAGAGATGTTCAAAACCTTTCTCTTTCATCTCGGTATCGATGGCACGGGCTACGATATCGCGGGGAGCCAGTGAACCCCGTTCATCATACTTATGCATAAACTCTTTACCATCGAGCGTCTTCAACACGCCCCCATAACCACGCATCGCTTCAGTGATAAGGAATGAAGGGCGGGCACCGGGATGATACAAGGCAGTGGGATGAAATTGCACGAATTCCATCCCTTTCATTTCCCCTTTGGCACGGGCCACCATGGCAATACCATCGCCTGTGGCGACCAGGGGGTTAGTGGTAGTCTGGTAAATGCAGCCAATCCCGCCGGTCGCCATCATGGTGACCCGGGCGAGAAAGGTATCAATCTCATTGGTCTCCTGATTGAGAATATAAGCCCCGTAACATTCAATACCAGAGGTATGCCTTGTGACCACCTGTCCCAGATGATGCTGGGTAAGCACTTCTATCGCAAAATGATGGTCAAACACGTCTATATTGGGATGGTTGCGGATAGTCTCAATCAGGCTGTCCTGGATTTCTGCCCCGGTATTATCCTTATGATGCAGGATACGAAATTCAGAATGCCCCCCTTCCCGGTGAAGATCGAAGTTGCCTTTGTCATCTTTATCAAAATCAACTCCCCATCTTATCAATTCACTGATTTGATCGGGTGCTTCACGGACCACTTTTTTCACCACCTCCATATCACAGAGGCCTGCCCCGGCATCCATTGTGTCGGCTATATGCTTCTCGAAATTATCCCACGGATTAGTTACGGAGGCAATCCCCCCCTGCGCATAATATGTATTGGCATCTTCGAGCGTGTTTTTTGCTGCAATAGCAACTCTTCCATGTTTCGCCACCTTCAGGGCGTAACTCATTCCGGCAATACCTGAACCAATTACCAGAAAATCGTATCTATAAACCATTTCCCTCTTTATTAAGATTATTCCGATACAAATTTACAAGATTTTCCCTTTGCATCTGAAAAATCAATCGGGTTTTCATCAGATCATCACTCTTTTCCACAAACAAGAAGATTCCCAACCCTCCCCTCACCCAGTCTCCCAATCTCTTAATCCCCCTTTTATACGACAACCCTCGAAGTTAAAAAACGTTATACACCCCAAAAATCCCCTCTAATTTATTTTCTTTGTATATTAAACAAATCAACTGTTTAACATCACATTATACCCCATCTAACACGCTTTATTATTAGTAGTATGAACAACCTATTCCGTCTGTTTTTAATTCTCTGTCTCCTATCAGCTACGAGTCTGTTCTCCGAAAACAGAATACAGCCGGATTCAACTTATCTTCTTAGAGGCAGGGTACTCGGGGGCGACACCAACGAGCCACTAATCAATGCAAGTGTTTCTGCCCAACAGGTGACTGTATCGAGCGTCACCAATCAGGATGGGTATTTCTCCATTCGCGTCCCAACTTCCACAAAGAACTCACAACTGCTTGTCCGTCACTTGGGATACGAAAATCTAGAGATTCCAATTGCCACACTCATCGATAGTCCGAACAACCACGTCACTCTAAAACCATCACCCATAGAACTCAGTGAGATTGTCGTCATATCGGGTGAAGGAAAAGAGTTGATACGGGAGGCTTTGCAACGTATCCCACAGAATTATCCCGACAACCCGCAGATGATGATAGCCTTTTATCGTGAATCGGTAAAGAAAAGTTCAAATTATATCTCCCTGGTGGAAACAGTATTGGATATCTATAAAGCCAATTACAGTTCCTACAATAATGACCAGGCCAAGATTTATATCGGCCGCAAGGCTACCGACATCTCTCCTCGCGATACAGTCCTGTTAAAATTTCAGGGAGGCATCAGCGATGCGTTGATGCTGGATATCGCCAAAAATCCTGAAATTGTCTTCGGCACAGATGGATCAGAATATCAATTTCATATTGAAGGAATGATTAATATCAACGACAAACCGCACTATATCATTTCATTTTCACCCCATCCGGGAATAAAGGATATCCTTTTCAGGGGGAATATTTATCTGGATACGGCATCCCTCGCTTTTGTCCGTATGGAATTCAATATGAATGTGGAAGACCGGAAAAATGCATCCAATGTCTTTATCAGGAGAAAACCATCAAAGATGAAGGTGGATGTGAATAAAGCCCAATACATAGTGGATTTTATCGAAGATGACGGAAAGTGGTTCTTTAATTATAGCAGCACGAAAGTTTCATTCCGTGTACGATGGACAAACCGGTTCTTCGGCCTCTTTGCCACTACCTACACTATCGGCTCGGAAATGGCTATTACCGACAGATATGACAATAATGTGACGAAGTTTCCCCGTAACGAACGGATCCGGTCTACTGATGTGATCGCGGAGAAGGTAGAACACTTCCTTGATCCGGGTTTCTGGGGTGAATACAACGTAATTGAACCCGACCAGGAGATACTGGATGCTGTGAAACGGTTGAGCGGAAAGTTACAACGGAGAAGCAATAATTGATGTGGTGATCCCGACGAGTCGGGACAGGTAGTGATGATTGAAATGGACAGTGAAGAAGTAAAGAAAAGAGACTGGATGAAACGAGCATGAACATCATTACACCCAAGTACATGATTATCGCGAGTTCCATTAAAAAATTAAGAAAACTGCAAAACTGTTTGGAATTAGAAAATTTAGATGTAACTTTGCAACCCAAAAGTTTTTTATAATTATATTATTCATAAATCAGTATGTATTTAGATTCTGCTAAAAAGAAGGAAATCTTTGCTAAATACGGGAAGTCCAACACTGATACTGGCTCACCAGAAGCGCAGATAGCATTGTTCTCCTACCGTATTTCGCATTTGACTGGACATCTCAAGTCAAACAAAAAAGATTATAGCACCGAAAGAGCATTGAAAATTTTAGTGGGTAAACGTCGCCGTTTACTCGATTATCTGATCGATACGGACATCGAAAGATATCGTTCTATCATCAAAGAATTAGGTATCAGAAAATAAATTTTTCAAAAAAAGAATCGAGTAGGAAGATAGGGATTAATTCCCTATCTGTCCTCTCCCACCACCGTGCGTACCGTTCGGTACACGGCGGTTCCTTAGTTTACAACTTTTAGGGAGCGGTGGTAATCAGTAAAGAAT
>JBAYRG010000055.1:0-12612 GCA_041676805.1 Proteiniphilum sp. | reverse complement strand
CCCAACCTGAATAAGGCATCTGCTATTACGACCATCTTTACCGGTGCCAATCCTTCCTATCATGGAATTATGTCGGAGAAAAGATACTTGATAGAGTCGAATCGAGAAATATCCTCTTTCTTTGATGATAACTATCTGGGCAATTTCACTACTGAAAAGCTTTCCCCTCTTCCTATCAAGGTATCTACCATTGCCGATGAATTGAAAATCGCTTCAGCGGGACAATCTGATATTTTTGCTTTTGCTCCCGACGCATCCCAGGCATTCGCATCGGGTGGACATGCTGCCAGTGGTGCTTTCTGGATTGAAGATGAGAGCGGAAAATGGGCAACCTCTACTTTTTATAAAGCAAGACAACCGATTGTAGACCAGCATAACCGTAGTGGACAGTCGCTCACCTATACTATCAGCACTATTGCATGGCGTCCGGCAATTGATGTGAATCGCTACGATGCATTTCCGTATACCCGTAACAAATATAACTTCCAGCACTTTTTCGTAACCGAGAAGAAAGGCAATATCCGGTTATTCAAACAATCACCCTATGTAAATAAGGAGGTGAATGATATGGCAGTCAGGATGCTCGAATCGGGATCGTTGGGAAAACGGATGAACCCCGATTTTCTGGCGCTCACCTTCTATGCGGGAAATTATGAAAAAGCACTTGACAACAATTATTCCATTGAGATACAAGATACCTATTACCGTCTCGATCAGGAGATGGAGAGGCTGCTCGATGCCATCGACGCCTCCGTGGGACTAAAGAATACATTCATCTTCATAGTCTCTACCGGATATTTCAACGAACAGGAGGTTACTCCTGAGGGGATGGTTACTTCCGGTGGCGATTTTTATCCCGAACGGAGCCAGGCGCTGCTCAATATGTACCTGATGGCGCTTTATGGCAGAGAGCAGTGGATCAAGAAATATTGGGACAGGCAATTCTTCTTCGACAGGAAATTACTGGAAGACAAACAGATCGATATAAGGGAGTTTCAACAGAAAGCGGCTGAGTTCCTGGTACAATCGGCCGGTATTCAGGATGTGATCACTTCGTATCAGATGCTGCATGGTGCTTATAATCAGGATGTGCAGTATTACAGGAACGGTTTTTATAAAGGTCAGTCAGGCGATCTTTTTCTTCGTTTACAACCCGGTTGGCGAATAGTAGACCCTCAGTCCGATCAAAATGTAAGAGTACGCAATAACGCTGTGGTGGCACCGGTTATTTTCTTCGGAGGTGATATCAAACCCCAGAAAATTGAACGGACAATCGAAGCTACTGAAATTGCGCCAAGCGTGGCGTATCGTTTACGTATCCGTGCTCCCAATGCCGCCCAAGGTGAAATTTTGAGGGAGATTCTCCGGTAAGAGTTTGCAACTAAAGCAGACGATTTGTGAAATTTGAATGAAAATATAAACGAATAGGAGGTGTGCTTACACCTCACAAAAGAATAAAGATATTTATGGGATGGAATGATTTTATATCAAAAATAATAGGCAACAAAGCACAACGCGACCTGAACGAAATCAATCCGGTCGTGAAAAGGGTGCAAGCGGCCTATGGAGAGATAGAGAAACTCTCTAATGACGAATTGCGTGCCAGGACGAAAGAGATGGAGAAACGCATTCAGGAATATGTGTCGGATGAGAAAGCACAAATAGAAGAACTCAAGGCCGGTATCGAGGCTATCGACTTGGATAAGCGGGAAACAGTCTGGAACCAGGTTGATAAGTTGGAGAAAGAGGTGACCGAGAAGTATGAGAAGGTACTCGATGAGGTGTTGCCGGAAGCGTTCTCCATCATGAAAGATACGGCTCGCCGATTCACACAGGATCAGGAGATTGTGGTGACCGCTACCGATTTCGACAGGGATTTGGCAGCGACCCACGACTTTGTCCGTATTGAAGGTGACAAGGCCATTTATCAGAACCATTGGATTGCCGGAGGAAACGAGATTATCTGGGATATGATCCATTACGATGTGCAACTCTTTGGTGGAGTAGTATTGCATCGTGGAAAAATTGCCGAGATGGCTACAGGTGAGGGAAAGACGTTGGTGGCAACACTTCCTGTCTTTCTGAACGCACTCACTCATGAAGGAGTGCATGTGGTGACAGTGAATGATTATCTGGCGAAACGCGACTCGGAATGGATGGGTCCCATGTATATGTTCCACGGTTTATCGGTGGATTGTATCGATAGGCATGAACCTAACTCCGACGCCCGTCGTAAGGCGTATGAATCGGACATCACTTTCGGAACGAATAATGAATTTGGGTTCGATTACCTGCGTGACAATATGGCGATCTCGCCGAAAGACCTGGTACAACGGAAACACAATTATGCGATTGTGGATGAGGTGGACTCGGTATTGATCGATGATGCACGTACCCCGTTGATCATCTCCGGCCCGGTACCCAAAGGCGATGACCAGTTGTACGACCAGTTCCGTCCAAGGGTGGAAATGATCGTGAAAGCACAACGGGAATTGACCACTCACCTGCTGGCAGAAGCAAAAACGAAAATGGCCTCCTCCGATTCCAAGGAGCAGGAAGAGGGCGCATTATTGCTTTTTCGTTCCTATAAAGGGATGCCTAAATATAAACCGCTTATCAAATTCCTCAGTGAACAGGGAGTAAAAGCGGCTATGCTCAAAACCGAAGCATTCTATATGCAGGAGCAGATGCGTAATATGCATATAGTGACCGATCCGCTCTATTTTGTGATCGATGAGAAACAACATAGTATCGAATTGACAGACAAGGGAATTGACCTCCTGACCGGGAAATCGGACGACCCTTACTTCTTTATCCTTCCCGATATCGGATCCGAACTGTCGGAACTGGAGAATTCCCCTCTTTCGGATGAAGAGAAAGCGGCCAAAAAGGATGAGTTGTTACAAAACTATGCGGTGAAGTCGGAACGTGTGCATACCGTCAATCAGCTGCTCAAGGCTTATGCCCTGTTTGAAAAAGATGATGAGTATGTGGTCATCGACAATAAAGTGAAGATTGTGGATGAACAGACCGGCCGTGTGATGGAAGGACGCCGCTATTCCGACGGTCTGCACCAGGCAATTGAAGCGAAAGAGCGGGTAAAGGTGGAAGCGGCCACCCAGACATTTGCCACCATTACTTTGCAGAACTTTTTCAGGATGTATAGCAAGCTGGCAGGGATGACCGGTACCGCTGAAACTGAAGCGGGCGAGTTTTGGGATATCTATAAGCTTGATGTGGTGGTGATACCGACTAACAGACCTATCGTCCGTGATGACCAGAACGACCGCATCTACAAGACCAAAAGGGAGAAATATACAGCAGTGATCGAAGAAACGGAGAGCCTCATTGCCCAAGGTCGTCCCGTACTTGTAGGTACTACCTCTGTGGAAATCTCGGAATTGTTGAGCCGTATGCTTACTATTCGTAAGATCAAACATAATGTGTTGAATGCCAAGTTACACCAGCGTGAAGCCGAAATCGTTGCCAATGCCGGACAGAAGGGAATGGTGACCATAGCTACCAATATGGCGGGTCGTGGTACCGACATCAAGCTCACTCCGGAAGTGAAGAAAGCAGGTGGTTTAGCTATTATAGGTACCGAACGGCATGAGTCGCGTCGTGTGGACCGCCAGTTGAGAGGACGTGCCGGACGACAGGGAGATCCCGGGTCGAGCGTTTTCTTTGTCTCACTGGAAGACGATCTGATGCGTCTCTTTGCTACCGAAAGGATCGCCGGCCTGATGGACCGAATGGGATTCAAGGAGGGAGACGTGCTGGAACACAATATGTTGAGCAAATCGGTAGAGCGCGCACAAAAGAAAGTGGAAGAAAATAACTTTGGTATCCGTAAACGTCTGTTGGAATATGACGATGTGATGAATTCGCAGCGTGAAGTGATCTATAGCCGTCGCCGCCACGCCCTGATGGGAGAGCGCATCGACAATGATGTGGCCAACATGATTTCGGAGACCGCAAGAAATGTGGTGGAACTCAACGAAGATAACTATGAAGGATTGAAGCTGGATCTATTGCGTGTGATGGCTCTCGATATCCCCTTTAAAGAGGAGGATGCGAAGAGGATGAAGCAGAATGATCAGTTAGAAGCGGTTACTGCCCAGTCATTCGAGACCTTTAAACGTAAGACGGAACGGCTCGCGGAGATAGCCCATCCGGTGATCAAGCAAGTCTATGAAAACCAGGGAGCAATGTATGAAAATATCCTGATCCCCATTACCGACGGGAAAAGAGTATACAATATCTCATGCAGCCTGAAAGAAGCCTATGAGACCGGTTCGAAGGCATTGGTGAAGGCATTCGAGAAATCGATCTTGCTGCATACCATCGATGAAGACTGGAAAGAACATCTTCGGGAGATGGATGAACTGCGTCACTCAGTGCAAAACGCGAGCTACGAGCAGAAAGATCCATTGCTTATCTATAAGCTGGAGTCGTTCAACCTCTTCAAGACAATGGTGAACGATATCAATTCCAAAGCGGTATCCATTCTAATGCGGGGTCAGATACCGGTGCAGGATCCGGGAAGTGTGCGACGTGCCGCTCCCGAGCAGAAGACCGACTACAGTAGATACCGCACCCAAAAAGAGGACTCGGAAGGTATGCCGGCTACAGGAGCCAATGGAGGAGGCCGTGATCCGCAACAGAGACAGCCCCAGAAATTGGAGCCGATCCGGGTGGAAAAAAAGGTGGGCAGAAATGACCCATGCCCCTGTGGAAGCGGAAAGAAATATAAAAGCTGCCACGGTGCATAAGTGTTTTATACTTGGCATAGATAATAAACGAGGACATTCGTGAAAAATTAAAGCAGGGAGGCCCAATAAACTTCCTGTTTTTTTTGTTAAATCGGGAAAAAAGCTGTATCTTAGTCTGTCCAAATTTTGGAAAATATAAAACAGTTACTAACCTGTTAATAAGCTATATAGAAATATTAGTTGAAGAGAAAAATCACTTTGCAATATGATTGATCAGGAAGACAGAATCATCAAGATTAATATCGAAGATGAAATGAAGTCGTCGTACATCGATTACTCGATGTCGGTTATTGTTTCCCGGGCATTGCCCGATGTGCGTGACGGCTTTAAGCCGGTGCACCGCCGTATCCTTTACGGTATGTCGGAATTGGGTAATACCGCCGATAAACCCCATAAGAAATCCGCGAGAATTGTCGGTGAGGTATTGGGTAAATACCATCCTCATGGCGATTCTTCCGTATATAACGCCATGGTACGCCTTGCACAGCACTGGAGCATGCGTTATACGCTGGTAGACGGGCAAGGTAATATGGGCAGTGTCGATGGTGACAGCCCGGCGGCCATGAGGTATACCGAAGCCCGGTTAAACAAGCTGGCGGAGGAGATGCTCAGGGATATCGATAAGGAGACGGTCGATTTTCAGTTGAACTTCGATGATACCCTCCAAGAACCATCAGTACTTCCCACCCGTATTCCCAACCTGCTTATCAACGGTTCATCGGGGATTGCCGTGGGGATGGCTACCAATATAGCACCGCATAACCTCACCGAATGTATCAACGGTATCATTGCCTATATTGACGACCGGGAGATCGATATCGGGGGATTGATGCAATATATTAAAGCACCTGATTTTCCGACCGGAGGTTATATCTATGGGTATAAAGGTGTGGAAGAAGCGTTTGAGACGGGTAGGGGACGTATTGTGATGCGTGGAAAGGCTGAAATTGAGAGTGACAAGACCCATGATAAGATCATTATCTCCGAAATTCCCTATCTGGTCAATAAAGCCGACCTGATCAAGCATATTGCCGATCTGGTCTCAGACAAAAGAATCGACGGCATTTCAAATGTCAATGATGAGTCAGACAGGGACGGTATGCGTATTGTGGTAGATATCAAACGCGATGGCAATGCCAATGTCGTGCTGAATAAGCTGTATAAACTCACTGCATTGCAATCGTCGTTCAGCGTGAACAGTATCGCATTGGTAAAAGGACGCCCGGAGTTATTGTCGCTTAAACGGATGATTGAACTCTTTGTGGAACACCGTATCGATGTGGTCATCCGCCGTACAAAATACGAGTTACGGAAAGCCGAAGAGCGTGCCCATATTCTGGAAGGGCTGATCATTGCTTCCGATAATATAGACGAAGTAATTGCTATAATTCGTAGCTCATCCACACCGCAGGAGGCGATCCAACGATTGATGGAGCGGTTCAATCTCACTGACATCCAGTCGCGTGCCATCGTTGAGATGCGTTTAAGGCAACTCACAGGTCTGGAGCAGGATAAACTGAGGGCTGAATACGAAGAGATCCAGAAACTGATTGCTCATCTCAATGAAATATTGACCAATGAAGAGCTCCGCATGACAGTGATCAAGGATGAACTGATCGAGGTCCGTGAGAAGTATGGTGATGAACGCCGTTCTGAAATCATCTTCGCTTCAGAAGAGATGAACCCCGAAGATTTCTATGCCAATGAGGATATGGTCATCACTATTTCCCATATGGGATATATCAAACGTACTCCGCTGACCGATTTCCAAACCCAAAACAGAGGTGGAGTGGGAGCCAAGGGAACCGATACCCGCGAAGAGGATTTCGTGGAATACATCTATCCGGCTACTACACACAATTACATGCTTTTCTTCACCCAGAAGGGGAAATGTTATTGGCTCCGGGTATTTGAGATCCCGGAAGGGAGCAAAAATTCAAAAGGAAGAGCTATTCAGAATCTACTCAATATCGATTCGGATGATGCGGTGAACGCATTCGTACGTGTGGAAACTTTACAGGATAAGGAATATATCAATTCTCACAACTTGCTTTTCTGTACCCAACAAGGGGTAGTGAAGAAAACACCCCTCGAAGCTTATTCGAGACCAAGACAGAATGGTGTGAATGCAATTACCATCCGTGAAGACGATAGGGTAATATCGGTACGCTTAACCGATGGAAACCAACACATAATCATGGCAAATCGTAATGGACGCGCCATACGATTCTCCGAAACAGATGTCCGCCCGATGGGACGTATTGCCACCGGAGTAAGAGGGATGACACTGGATGAGGACGACCAAGATTGTGTAATTGGGATGATTTGTATGAATCCTGATTCGGAAGATACCATCCTGGTGGTTTCGGAACAGGGATTCGGTAAAAGGACAAAACTCAACGATGATGACAGAGAGCCGGTATACCGTATTACCCGTAGAGGTGGAAAAGGTGTGAAGACACTTAATGTAACAGAGAAGACAGGTAAGTTAGTAGCTATCAAAAGTGTAACCGATGACAATGATTTAATGATAATTAACAAGTCTGGCGTTACAATACGTGTGAAAATTTCCGATCTTCGTATTATGGGACGTGCTACACAGGGAGTTCGACTGATCAACTTGGAAAAAAGGAATGATCAGATTGCCTCTGTATGTAAAGTAAATTCACAGGAAGAAGAAATAGAAGATATGGAAAATATCTCAGAAGAAGCGGAAGAGACGAACACTGATATTGATTAATTGTTTATAAATTGCCGTCGTACAGACATAGAGTGATGAGTTCGTTAATTAATTAAACTTTTTGAATAATTTTAGTCAATACATAAACAAGAAACAATTTTCAAATGAAGATAGTACGAAACCAGAAGGTTCCAGATCACATAAATAGTTTAATCACAAAAAATATGACAAAAATGAAAAGAATCTTATTCTTAACTATGGTTGCCATTCTCTCTACAGGAAGTCTCCTTGCGCAGAAATCAGCACTTAAAGATGCTAAAAGAGCTTTGGGACGCGACGATCTGAAAGAAGCGCGGACATTGATCCAACAGGCATCCACCAACCCGGAGACTGCTACCGATCCCGAAACCTGGAAGGTGATGGGAGATATTGGCAATAAGGCTTTCGACAATGAGAGAACAAAAACGATGCTTGGCCAAAATGCCAACGAAAAAGTGATGTATGATGGACTGATGGAGTCCTATAAACCTTATCTGAAAGCTGATTCCCTGAGTGAATTGCCTGACGGAAAAGGTAAGGTAAGGAATAAATTCCGGAAGGATATCATCGGTATCCTACGTGCCAACCACCCTTTCTATATCAACGGGGGAGTCTATTATAACGAACAGAATGATTACGCTAAAGCTGCAGATTTCTTTGAAACTTATTGGGATATACCCACATTGCCGATGTTCGAAGGCCAGAAAGATGCACTTTTGCCGGATAGCACTTATCAGACTATCAAATATTATGCGATCATCTCTGTCATTTCCGCCGATCAAACCGATAGGGCCATAGCCATGCTGGAACGTGCTGCAAAAGAACCTTTCATAGAAAATAGCGCTTATAAAGAGAGCGATATATATGAACTGCTGGCAAGCCAACATGAAAAAATAGGCGACTCTGCCAAATTTGTAGAAACTCTCAATCTTGGTGCGAAAAAGTTTCCTGAAAGCAAATATTTCGTTCCCAATTTAATTAATGTCTATATCCGTAGCGGACAAACAGACAAAGCTATGGAATATCTGGATCAGGCCATTGCCAACGATCCGGCTAACTCTTGTGACCTGAATAGCGTGAAGGGAGCCCTCCTGGCTGAAAAAGGAGACTATGCCGCTGCCGAAACCGAATACAAGAAAGCACTCGAAAATGACCCGGATTGTGAAAGAGCATTGGAAAATCTTGCGAGAAATTATATTATCCAGGCACAGGATATTAAAGAGGCTACAGCTACATTGTCCAGTAGACAACAACAGGTGGAGAATGATAAAAAAACGATTGAACTCTATCAATTGGCTGTGCCTTTATTAGAAAAGCAGGAACAAGTGATTAAAGCGAGAAATGCTTCACAACAAGAAGTGAATGGTGTGCTTATGTTGCTTAGAAATGCTTATTATAATTTAAGCGTGTTGGGAGTAGATAAATCTGCCGAATTGAAAGTGGTAGAAGCCCAACTGGATCTTGAGTAAATTCAAGAGAGAAATTTAATAAGATCACATATATATTATATATAAGAAGGAGGAAAACCAAATAAAGTGGTCTTCTTCCTTCTTTTTGATTTTAATCTCTCCATAACCGTGAAAATTGAGAATAGGGTATAATCAGAAAATTCAATTAAACATAATAGTAATTATAGGAAAATTGTACGGGAAATTTATTAATTTGTTGAAGCGTTGATTTAAGGCCAAGTTGATTTAAGGCCAATATGTCAACCATTTTTTGTATTTTTGTGCTCATGCTTTAAAAAACCCAACAGATAAAATTAATGACTAATAATCAACGATATACTCAGCGAGGAGTTTCGGCATCAAAAGAAGATGTACACAACGCTATAAAACATGTTGACAAAGGCATATTTCCGAAAGCATTCTGCAAGATTGTGCCTGATTTTTTAGGCAATGATCCTGAATATTGTAATATTATGCATGCCGACGGTGCCGGTACCAAATCGTCACTGGCCTATATCTACTGGCGTGAAACCGGCGATATTTCGGTATGGAAAGGCATTGCCCAGGATGCATTGATCATGAATATAGATGACCTGCTCTGTGTGGGCGCTACAGATAATATCCTGCTCTCTTCCACCATCGGCAGAAATAAAAACCTGATCCCGGGAGAAGTGATATCTGCTATCATTAGTGGTACCAATGAATTATGTGAAGAGCTCTCAGAACTGGGCGTGCATATCTATCCTACAGGTGGTGAGACAGCCGATGTGGGTGATCTTGTACGTACCATTATTGTAGACAGCACAGTCACCTGTCGCATGAAACGTTCCGATGTCATTGACAATGCCCGTATTCAGGCCGGCGACGTGATTGTGGGGCTCTCCTCATCGGGACAGGCCACTTATGAGAAAGAATACAACGGAGGTATGGGCAGCAACGGGCTTACTTCGGCGCGTCACGACGTCTTTGCCAATTATCTGGCGCAAAGATATCCCGAAAGTTATGATGCTTCCATCCCCTCGGAACTGGTCTATTCCGGCCGGATGAAATTGACCGATGAGATTGATAACCTGGGGATTGATGCCGGAAAGCTAGTACTCTCCCCTACCCGCACATATGCACCTGTTATATCATTGATTATAAGTGAATTAAAACAAAATATTCACGGAATGGTTCACTGTTCCGGAGGAGCACAGACCAAAATACTCCATTTCCTGGGAGACGGATTAAAAGTTTTAAAAAACAATCTTTTTCCTCTTCCTCCCCTCTTCGACCTGATCCAAAAACAATCCGGTACGGCATGGGATGAGATGTATAAGGTATTCAATATGGGCCACCGGATGGAGATCTATCTCTCCCCCGAATATGCTCAACAGGTGATCGATATCTCCCGTTCGTTCAATGTCGATGCGCGGATCGTGGGGCAGGTTGAAAAGTCGGATGTCCGTGAACTGGTCATTGATAGCGAATTCGGACAATTCCGTTACCTATAAACAGTTTATATGTCACAAAACTCATTACTCGATAAATTAGAACATCTGGTTACCCGCTTCGAAGAGGTGGCCACATTAATTACTGACCCGGAAGTGATTTCGGACATGGATCGCTACGTAAAACTGAACAAGGAATACAGCGATCTCCAAAAGATTATAGAGGTACGCAATGAATATAAGGCTGCGCTGGAGAGCCTCTCCGAAGCAAAAAATATCCTTGCCAACGAATCGGATGTCGATCTGAGGCAACTTGCCAATGAGGAGTTAACTTCAAACACCGAAAAAATCCCCCTGTTGGAAGAGAAGATCAAACTGCTGCTTATCCCTGCCGATCCGGAAGACGCAAAAAATGTGGTGATGGAAATCCGCGGCGGTACAGGAGGTGATGAAGCAGCAATTTTTGCAGGAGACCTTTACAAGATGTACGTCAAATATTGTGAAAGCAGAGGGTGGAATGCTGAATTGGCCAGTTTTACCGAAGGTACTTCGGGTGGATATAAGGAGATCATCTTCACGGTGAGTGGCGTGGATGTGTATGGCACATTGAAATATGAATCGGGTGTACACCGGGTACAGCGTGTGCCGCAGACAGAAACCCAGGGGCGGGTACACACCTCGGCGGCTACTGTTGCCGTATTGCCCGAAGCAGAAGAGTTTGATGTGGAGCTAAACCCGGCCGACATCGATTTTCATACCGCCCGCTCCAGTGGCGCAGGGGGACAGAATGTGAACAAAGTGGAGACCAAAGTGCAACTCACCCATAGGCCTTCGGGTATAGTGGTTGTCTGTCAACAGGCACGTTCACAGCTTAAAAACAGGGAAATCGCCATGCAGATGTTACGTACGAAACTCTATGATATTGAGCTCTCCAAACGGCAGGGGGATATTGCCTCCCGACGCAAGACGATGGTCTCCACGGGAGACCGTTCAGCCAAGATACGCACCTATAACTACCCGCAGGGACGGATTACCGACCACCGTATCAACTATACTATTTACAACCTGTCGGCATTTATGGAGGGTGATATCCAAGGAGTGATCAACCAGTTGATGGTGAGTGAGAATGCGGAAAGAATGAAAGAGGCGGAGATGTAGCTGCCGGGCATGGGGAATTTTGAGTCGAAGAGTATGATGACTGGTATCCCGAAATAATTGAATTATCAAATTAATCTATATAAATGACTAAAGAACAGCTCTTTGAGCAGATAAAGAAAAAACAATCCTTCCTGTGTGTGGGACTGGATACGGATATAAAGAAAATACCTGAGCATCTGCTGGAATCAGAAGATCCGGTCTACGAGTTCAATAAGGCTATTGTTGATACTACAGCACCTTATTGTGTCGCTTATAAACCAAATCTTGCTTTCTATGAGAGTGAAGGGGTGAAGGGCTGGATGGCTTTCAAAAAGACGGTCGCCTATATCCGCCAGCGATATCCCGATCAGTTCATTATTGCCGATGCCAAACGGGGAGATATCGGGAATACCAGTGAGATGTATGCCCGTACTTTCTTTGATGAAGTGAAAGTGAACGCGGTGACGGTGGCGCCCTATATGGGTGAGGATAGCGTAAAGCCCTTCCTTATTTACCCCGAACGGTGGGTTATCCTGCTTGCGCTCACCAGCAACAAGGGGTCTCTTGATTTCCAGTTGACGGAAGACCGTAACGGTGAGCGTCTTTTTGAGAAAGTGTTGCGGGTATCACAACAATGGGGGGACAACGAACAGATGATGTATGTAGTTGGTGCTACCCGGGGTACGCTCTTTGAAGATGTGCGTAAGATTATACCCGACCATTTCCTGCTGGTTCCCGGCGTGGGTGCACAGGGCGGTTCGCTGGAAGAGGTGTGCCGCTATGGGATGAATAAAAGCTGTGGACTGCTGGTCAACTCTTCACGGGGAATTATTTATGCGGATGGCAGCGAAGATTTTGCCTATACTGCCGGACAAGAGGCGAGGAAACTGCAACAGGAGATGAAGGAGATGCTGGGGAAGTATTGTTGAGAAATTAGAAGTTAGAATTGAAAATCGGCGTAAGCCAAATTAGAAGTTAGAAATTAGAAGTTGGAAATTAGAAGTTAAGAAGTGGAGAAGAAAAGGAAAATAATCAATGATCCTGTCTTTGGATTTATCAATATCCCGAATGATTTCATATATGAGATCATCCAGCACCCTTTTCTG
>JBAYRG010000054.1:0-12791 GCA_041676805.1 Proteiniphilum sp. | reverse complement strand
TCAGTGCTTGCTGAGTAGTTATTCGATTTTTTTTATACCTTTGCACTCCCATTGTCTTGTGGTGTAACGGTAGCACAACAGATTCTGGTCCTGTTTGTCCAGGTTCGAATCCTGGCAAGACAACAAATTAACTAAAAATCAATATTTTACTGAAAGATACGACTAAATGTCGGATTGATAATTCATCGGTCCGACATTTTTTGTAAGATTAGTGCGACTTGAATTCCAACTGTATCCCTAACATCAGTCTAATTTGTAATTTCATTCTCGACTATATCGTTTTCTTATCTCTTACAACAAGTTAAAATCTCATAATCGGTTTGATTTTCCTCTGAAAGAAATATCTTTGTACCAATAACTATATTAATTGGAGGAGATAAAATGGACAGGCGTAAATTTATAAAAGCCGGCGTAGTAGCAGGAACATTAATAGGGGCAAATATCCGGAACGTGAGCTATGCACTGCCTTTAAAAGTGAACGATGAGGTTTTAACCAATGATGAAGCATATTTGAGCAGCAGCAGTAATGTAACATTGGGTGCCACCGGACTTATCGTACCGCTTATGGCCATGGGATCGGGCACTTCCGGCTGGAATAATGCTTCCAATCAGACCCGTATGGGTATGGATCAGTTTGTGAAGATGGCGAGAAATGCATACGACCGGGGGATGAAGTTCTTTGAGATGGCAGAGTCTTATGGTTCCCATCCTTTTTTTGGAGAAGCGATGAGAGGGTTGCCCCGTGAGGAGTTGACACTCCTGACTAAAATAGCAAAAACCGACAAAATTTCCGCCGCTGAAACAGAAACCAAAATCGACATCTACCGCAAAGAGCTCGGCACAGATTATATCGATATTATCCTGCTGCACTGTATGACATCAGCAGGTTGGGCCGACAGTCGCCAGGGAGTAATGGAGGGATTGACCCGTGCCAAAGAGAAGGGCATTGTAAAAGCGGTGGGGATTTCCGCCCATAACTTCGAGGCACTTCAGGAAGCTGTTGAGTCTCCTTGGGTAGATGTCATACTGGCCCGTATCAACCCGTTTCAGTCGCATATGGACGGGACTCCAGATACAATTCGGGATTTGTTAGGAGAAGCACGTCGAAAAGGGAAAGGTGTGATCGGCATGAAGATATTCGGCGAGGGCAAGCATGTCAAGGACGAGGAGCGTGAGCAATCACTGCGATACGCATTGAGAGAGTCCAACATACACTGCATGACCCTTGGTTTTCAAAGTATCGAACAGATGAACGATGCCATTGCGCGTGTGGCACGTATTCAAAAAGGATAACCGATAGCAAAATGAAAAGCAAAGTCGCGGCGGAAGCTGGGTTTAAAAATTGTCCATCGCCCGCCCTCCGGAAGAGCGGGATTATGTGCTTTCATCCCACCATCCAATCTAATCAGCAGGAAATTAAGATCTAAACGCAGTCCAAGACCATAAGCTACGGCCAACTCTTTATAAAAACTATTCCACCGGAACAAACCGCCGGGTTGTCCCTCATAATCCCGGATAGTCCATATATTCCCGGCATCCATGAAACCGGCCAGTTCAAACATATTGGTAAGCTTACGCCGGTACTCCACACTAAAATCGAGTTTCACATCACCCACCTTACGACCAAAATCGGATGATGTGATGGTATCATTACTATAGGTTCCCGGTCCCAAAGTGCGGGTACCCCACCCTCTCACACTGTAGGCGCCTCCACCAAAATAACGTTTTTCGAAAGGCAGGATATCAGCATTTCCATAAGGATAGGCCATCCCTGCGGCGAAATGCGCCGCAACTGTTTTTGTATCATCAAATGAATAGGATAGCGCAATATCGAAATCCCCCTTCACATATTCTGAATAACGGGTTTTAAAAAAAGTCTTAAATCCGTCTTTATCCACCTCACCTCCACCCAGGCTGCTGGCGATACGGGGTAACCATCCTGCCACCTCCACTCCCGTGCGGATCCGGAAGGGAATGACCGGCATGCTCCGTCGTCTCCCAACCGGACTATAATTGGTGTAAGTAATATCATAGGCACTCCGTACGATGAGTTGCTCCTCGTAGCTGTAACGCAGGATAGGGGTATCATCGCTCATATAAAGTTCATCAAATTTCTTGGAAGTCCTGGGCATCCTCACATAGGTAACACCTATCGGCTCAAATTTATGTAATAGCTTCCACTCCATGGAAGACCATTGAAAGCGGGTGGATAAGTTAAAAAATTGGCGTAGATAATCCGGTCGGGATTGGTGATTGATTCCCGCGGAAAATTCGGTCGACGCCGAAGGTTGATCCCTAAGTCTCTTCATCATCCAGGGAAACATCAACTGCGGTATAGAGAGAAATGCCTCTGCTCCATATTCATAAAAACTATTATCAAGGAGATTCAGGCTATCTGAACCGGAAATGAATTCGTAGGCAGCATTCAACTGGACACGGAATGTTTCCCCGCCTTTCAGGAAATTGCGGTGTTCATACGCCAGATTTCCTGCCACTCCAAGGTCTCCGGCAGAATTGGTTCCGTCCACTCCAAACCGGGTGTAGTGCAAGTTTCCTGGGAAGAGGTTAATTCTTGAATCGAGGAAGGCAGTGTCGTTTCGTATTACCGGTGTCAGATTGATTGCAGTCTGATTTACCGGTCCCATCGCGTTCAACGAGGCATAGGTTCGCTCCAACACCCTGTCGGCATAGAGTCGTCCGGGACGTAAGAATGTATTATAATAGACAGCCTTTGGACGCAAAAAACGATCTCTCTCCGAAATAATCCGCATTCCCCGGTAATCTGTCGTATCCAACTCGTCATGGCGGGTAGGATCCTGTAGAAGGAGCTGATCCACACCGTTGACCACAGTCACATTTCCCATATAATATTGTTGATGGAGGATGGTATCGGAAGGATTATTAAGAGCAAGTGTCAGATCCACTTGACTGGTTCCCACAGTAGTATCTGCAATAAAATAGAAATTATCTTTTACAAAATTGTAATAGCCTCTGTTTCTTAACATAGTAGTCATTCTTTCTCGACCCTCCTCTAACACGGCAAGATCAAAAATATCGCCTTCCTTCATCAACTCGAGTTGTCTGCCACGACTCAAAATATTATAAATAGTTGTATCGGTTGAAGCGATAGTATCTTTGAAGAGACGAATGCGATGAGGTTCATTACCGGTAACAAAGTAAGTAATATTGGCTTTCTTGTCTTTCTTCACCACGGAGGTATCCACAGCAGCATTCAGGTATCCTTTGTTATTCATGTGAAGGCGGATCTGTTCTGCGGAGATAACGGCCAACTGTTCATTATAAAGCACAGGAGATTCTCCATATTTAAGGAATAGCCTGTTCATCACAGTGGAATTATCTTCGGGGATATTGTACATCTGTAATTTCACCCTACCCAGTAAGAGCATCGATGTGTTAGGCTTCTGTCTCAGATAGGGTTTCAGTGAAGACGAGCTAATAGCTCTCACATCTGATTTTATTTCAGTCTTGTTGAGAAGATAGCTCCCGTCAGGCACCTTTTTGGCTACGCTACAAGCAGCTAATAAAAATATCCACAATATAAGAACTATATATTTTTTCATATAAATCATTACTACTTTCCGATAAATCGGAACAAGTTGTCGGAATTGACACATTGGCACATTAATGCTCCTCCTCCTTTGGTTTGACAAATCTGAGATCGAGCAAATCCCTGAACCTTTTCGCTTCTCTGGTCACCATGATTCCCACTCCTTGCGTATAAGGTGTACGTCTGTGAAATCGCTGGTTAGCCCGGTTAAAAGCCCTTAGCATGAGCCAGTTCTTAAGGTCATACTCCAATTCAAATTCACCCAGGAAGTCCTGTTCTCCTGCCAGCATAGAGCCGTCTCCATAGCTCAGATTGGTATTGATCCGCAATCGGTTATTCATCAAACGGGTAGAGACATCTACTCCCATCCTGACTTTCTCCAGGGTACCATCCACCGACTCTAAATTGGTGCTGACTGTCCAGTTATCTCTCAAAGCACTGGCAAAAAGGGCATCTAACCCTCGTGAGAAAGTATTGGCCGCGAATTTTGTAACCATTGAGGTGTCAAAATTAAAATCAGGAGAACCTTCCGTGGGTATAAAGCTGCCGGTAGTCGCCAGATAAACCACCTGAAGTATTTTCGACTCTTCGTTGGGCATAAAGCTATTGACCCGCTGTTGAATATCATTGGTGGTTTCAGGAAGTTCCACATCAAATTGCAGGTCCATCCCTTGCAGGTTTCCCCTGATCTGGAGCAGAGCGTTTACCGGAACCCGTGTATTGGCCAGTTCATTGTTAAATGTGGAGCTGAGTGTGGCAAGGTCGGCTCTTACGTTACGATATGCAGTTACGTTGAACTGCGTATTCATCGGGTTACCTTCCATTGTGAGCCTGCTCCCTTCACGAATATTAAACTCTATAGTTTTCAGGCTCTGGAAGTTGTAATGAAATTTCCCACTATTGATAACATAATCTCCATAAAGAAGCACGGGAGGAGTAGACCTGGAATTGAAGTTCACATTCAATTCACCTTCCCCGCTCACTTCAAGAGCATTACCTGTTGTTGGATCGAGTACCACACTTGCTTCGAGCAGCGGGGTAAGATTCACCGTGATAGCCATCACAATAGGGATACTTTGTGCCACATTCTTGTTGAGTTGTCCTCCCGAGTCCTGATTTATATGCAAAAATGATAAAGAGTCACCCTCTTTTGGTTTGCTATTCAGATAGATTATTCCGCTATATTCGGTAGCTGTTGCTGTTTGCGGCAGCACCACTGTAACATCCGATCTACTCGAACTGGTCAGATTCCCATTACCAAATATACCGGCGGGGGAGCCTGTCACATTCAATTCGCCCGACAGCTTTAAGCTGCCATAAGCCATCAGATCGGTACGATCACTATTATTCAACAGCATGAAATCATTGAGGCGGATACCTGCTTTGTATACCATTCGTCCGAAATTAGTATGAGACAAACTCACATCCAATGTTGCGGTGTGGTTATCCTGATCACGGATCACTAAATCTCTCAATCCCACATTATCCCTGCTGATCTCTATTGTATCAGACACATAGTAGCTTACATTGGTGAATGCCACCTTCATCATACCTTCATCAATCCCAAGCCACCCTTCCGTTATCGGCTCAGAAAGCGTGCCGGTCACGTGTATATCAGAGTTCAAATGTCCACTTAACTCACTAAAGACACCGGCGGTCAGCGGTCGAATTGCCATCAGTTTAAAATTGGCTATTGTGAGATTCACATCCATCGGGAATGGACTATTGTCTCCGGTAGGAATATATCCTTTCACGTCGAGGTTACGCTCTCCCCTATCCTCAAGCCAGGCATTCAAGTTAAGACCTGAAAGGAGATTATCCCAATCCGCATCGATATGGAATGTGCCAATGGTATCACCATGCACAGTGATATCTTCCACACGGAGCTTTTCGGTACGAATCATCGGATTATCCAATGCCTGACGCACATAGATTTCACCATTGATAGAACCCGTGAAGTTGGTCACATTAAACGCGTTCAGGATATTTGCAAGCTCCGTATTATTAAAATAGATACGGATATTATCCGCTTCGCTCTTCGATGCTACTCCATCTATCCCTAATAAGAGCATGTTATTTTCACGGAGGCCAAAATTAGAAATCGCAATACGATCTTTGCCATAAGCGATGGTAGCATCGTTGAAGTCAATCTGTTTGTTGTTGAAGATAATCCTGACGGGAAGGATCCGGATATCCGCTGCCAACTGCTCTTCGATATCACGCCGAAATCCCATCGCCACCATCAGTTCTCCATGGGAGTTGGTGTTATTTTGTTTCATGTCGAAGGACAAGCGGTTGTTTAACGAATCCAATGCCGCATCACTACTCAGTTTCACATTCATATAGCCGCTATTCTGTACCAGATAGCTGTTCACATCCAATTCCAGGCCAGACATCCGATTACGCAGTCCCATCTTCGTCTCCCGGATATCATTATTTTCCACCATTACCCTGGGAAGATATGCGTCGACATGTAACGATTCGTCGGCCGTCATATCCAGACGGCCAGAGATGGTCGCCGGCTCCACATTGTAAAATGGAAGTGAAAGCGCATAAGAAATATCCTCCATATTTTGAAGTTGGATATTGAATTCAAAATTATTTTTGCCGCTCTCCGGTTGTTGATGCTGATCTTTCTGCATAATTACGGAGGGGAGATGAGGATGGATTGCCCGCATTAATTCCGCACCGATAGTGGAGAAATAATAATCGCCGATGATATTGCCCTCAAAGAAAGAGGAGATAAATTCAATTTTCTTCCCCTCACCTTCGTCTGCCAATGCCTGGAGATAGATAGCACCAGGATTATAAAAGAAGTTACTGTCGGCCAGCGAAATATTATCAATCACCACCCTCCCTGTCAGATCGTCAATCGAGCTGCCCGACAGTTTCCCATCAATACTGATCTTTAGATAGGGATCTTTCCAGCTCTCGATCGCCACGAAAGGCGACAGGTCAATACGTTCCACATCCCCCTTCACATCTAACGTCATCGCATCGCCGAATGTGATATCCCCCGAAAGATCAAACTTATTTTTTTCAGTATCGGAACGGATATCAGCAACGATATTATTTCCGCTGTACATCCCGTTAAAGAAAATATTGCTGTAATGATACTCTTTGAAGGAAGTCGATAGGATTCTTCCATCGGCTACCACAGTGACTGTTGAATCCTGAATAATGGATAATTTTATATTCGTATCTATAGACGTGGTCCCTACACCGGCATTCTCTCCTATGATATTGGCTACTTTTATATTATTGGCTGTTACTGGTCCTTCAAAAACAAGACTCTTAAATTGATTGCCGATACGACCGATCCCGTTGAGTATTACTTCACCCTGATCGGTAGTCGCTTTACCGCCATAAAGAAATCGTCTCAATTGTCCGTCGGCCCTCATTCTCAGATTGAGATTACCCATTGCAACCAATTGGTCGGGAGAAGTATAGCCGGGAGCACCAATGCGAATAAACGCCTGTAAATCTTCTTGAGAGAGAGTTAAATCCCGAAGATTTATACGCAATTCCCCGTCATTGATATCACTGTAATCGGAGATTGAGGCCGACAAGTTAACTTCTGTATCGGAACCATACCGGAAAGTCAAACTGTTCAACTCAGCCTGAGGTAATGTACCCTCTGCCCTGACTTCAAATGAAATTGGTTTATCGAGATGGCCAAAGAGAGGTATAAATATATTGATATCACGTGGGTCTACCAGATTGCTTTCTAGCGTAAGGGAAAATGCTTTTGAATCCAGATCGAAAGCAGCACCTTTAGCTTCGATACGAGATCCATTCAAAGAGAGAGTTACTCTATCACTGCTAAGCAGACTGCCATCCCCCCTCACCCTCGCTTTCAAATTATTGAGTAAAAGTCCGGCATTCCTTTCCAGAAAATTAAGGTGATTCACTTCTGCCTGCATATTTTCAAGGCTCAAAAAATCCAGTTTTCCCTTAAAATTAAACTCTTCCATATCTATATGACTGACATTGAAAGTCCCTGGAGTTTCTGCAATCGAATGAATATTATACCGGAGTTTTCCGTTTTTTAATATCACTTCATCAGCAGTAATATGCCACATTTTTTTCTCCTTTTCCACCTTTATTGTATCTTCTTTGGCAAAGGCGTCGACAATAAACTGGAAATTAAAAGGATCGTCTGGCGATGCACGATGTACATTGGCGGTAAAATTCTCAATTCCTGCCTTATGTACCGTCACCTTGTTTCTCAAAAGATCCAGGGCATGTATGCGGACTGCTATTTTTTCCACATAAAGCAAAGTATCCTGCTGCAGATCTTCCACATAAACTCCGTCAAGCTCCACGGTATTAAAAAGACGGATACGAATACTTTCCAGATCGACCTTGGTACCAATGAGTGGTCTAAATTTTTCCAATGCCACGTTAGCCACACTCTTCTGCACGGCAGGAATAGTGAAGACAATGAAAAGTATTACATTCAACAATATAATACTGACAACGATTATGGCGAATATGCGGACAATTTTAGCGACCAACTCAATTGAAATATTTATGTTAATGAGAGAGTTCTATTATCTCAGTCGTTTTCAATTCTTATTACTTAACGAAAACGTTTAATCAATTAACAATGCAATAATACAAAAAAAAGAGGGCATAAATTCGCATTCAACAAAATTTTTAACCAAAAAGCAGCGTTATTTACTCTTTTTGAACTCTATTCTGCTGTTTCCACAACAAGGAACTATCACCATAACTGAGAAACCGGTAATCGTTTTTCAAGGCATAGTTGTATATCTTACGCCAATCATCCCCCACAAAGGCGGAAATAAGCAGTAACAACGTACTCTGAGGCTGGTGAAAATTGGTAATGATCGCATCGGGATAGTGGAATCTATATCCCGGGACAATCATCAGTTGCGTAGAAGAGATAAGCTGTCTCTGCCCGGTCTCCTCGAGGTAGTCTAGAATATTACGAAGCGCCTGCCATGGAGCGATCTCCACAGTATTGTCATATGGTTCCCACTGCCTCACACTCAATTTAGAAAGCGGCATGCCGGTGGTAAGAGAAAGTTTTCTCCCAATATAATAGAGGCTTTCCATGGTGCGCATTGAAGTGGTTCCCACCACTATGATTTTCCCGGAATGACTCAATAACTCTTCAATTGTTTCTTTCGACACTGAGATAAATTCAGTATGCATTTCATGATCAGCAATCGTTTCACTTTTCACAGGCTTAAAAGTACCTGCTCCCACATGGAGGGTAACTTCCGCCGTCTTGACTCCCCTGTCGCAAAGCGTTTTCATCACCTCTCCTGTGAAGTGTAATCCTGCCGTGGGTGCTGCCACAGAACCTTCAAAGCGAGAATAGACTGTTTGATAAGTCTCATCGTCTTTCGCTTCCGAAGGACGATTCAAATAAGGAGGAATAGGTAGTTTTCCGGCAATTTCCAACAATTCCGAAAAAGTAAACTTCTCATTGTCCCAGAAGAATTGTACCACCGCATCACTTCCCGCCATACCGTTTTTTTCCACCTTCAGGTTCACTATATCATCATTGACAGGTATCTGCATCTCCAATGTCCCTTCTTTCCAACGTTTGGCGTTTCCAATCATACAATACCAGGAACAGCATCCACGTTGTTGAAAATTCACTATATAATCGGCCGGAGAATGAGGAGAGAGACAGAATATCTCAATCTGGGCACCAGTCTCCTTCTGAAACAGCAATCGGGCATGAATCACTTTGGTATTATTGAAAAGCAACAGGCTTCCTTCCGGAATCAATTCCGGCAATTTATCGAATCGGGAAGTGGTAATACTTGAACCGTCGTACGCCAACAGTTTGGAGGCATCTCTTTGTTCAAGGGGGTATTTCGCTATTCTATTGTCTGGCAGATAATAATTATATTGCGATATTTGTAGTTTGTCTATATTTTCTTTTTGCATAATTTTAATTCAAGATTCCAGAGCCAAAATTCGCTGATTTTCATATGATTAAAACTATTTATTTTCAAATGTATCATATGGAACTCGCTTTAATCATCTTCTTGGCTGTAATGATTTAGATGCTCGTTTCATATCATGATTTAACTCCATCGATTTGGGCTCCGCCAAACGTTGTTTTAATTTCAACAATCCAATCATTTACCCACTTAGACACTCAGATACCTTCCCTTTTTTCCACTTTTCCACTTTTCCACTCTCCGACTTTTTCCATTTTTTCCACCAAAAGTATTGTTTTTTCCGCAAAATTAGTCAACTTTGTAACGCATAACAAAAAAGTAGATGACTAAATTGACAATAGGCGACACAGTCCGTTTCCTCAACACAGTAGGGGGAGGAATCGTAAAAGGGTTTCAGAATAAACAGGTAGTAATCGTTGAAGATGAACATGGATTCAACGTGCCTGTGCTGATATCGGAATGCATCGTGATACAACCGACAGGTAACGAGAAGCTAAAACAGTCGCCCGTACAAGAAGAAGCTACAACTTATGTTGCCTCAAAAACCAGTGCTGCGGCGGATGCGGAAAAGCCCAAGGAAGAAGAACTACCCGAAGAGACCCCGGAAGGTGAAAGGATTACTGCCTGCTTGGCATGGCTTCCCATGGATATAAAGAATCTGTCGTCCACAACTTACGAATGTTATTTCGTGAACGATAGCAACTTCTATCTCTCTTTCAATTATATGGGTCGTGAAGGAGATTCTTCCACAATCCGTTATAGCGGGCTTGTGGAGCCCAACACCAAGATATTTTTGGAGGAACTCGAAAAAGAAGAGCTGAATGAGATAGAGAGGATAACCGTACAATTCATCGCATTCAAACGGAATAAACCGTTCACTACGAAGTCTCCCTGTTCGGTGGAACTGCGCATCGACACGGTAAAGTTTTATAAGCTGCACAGTTTTCACGAAAACGATTACTTCGAGGAGAATGCCCTTACCTGTTTCATCATTCGAAATGATATCCCGGAAGATAAACTTCGTATTTCTGCAGGAGACTTGGAACAGGCGATGAGAGAGAAAAAGGGACAGGACAACCGACCACAGAGAGCGCATATCGAGATACCCAAAAAGGAGGTAGCAACTGTAATCGACCTTCACATTAATGAGTTGCTCGATACCACTGCCGGAATGAACAACACTGAAATACTGGAATACCAGTTGAATAAATTCAACGCAGTAATGAATAAGTACATTCATCGTAAAAACCATAAAATTGTATTTATCCATGGTAAGGGCGATGGCGTGCTAAGAAATGCTATCCTCAAAGAGTTGAAAAAGAGTTATCCAAAATGTTTTTATCAGGACGCCTCTTTCCGTGAATACGGTTACGGAGCGACAATGGTGACTATTAAATAAAAAATTAAATAATCAACGATATGAAAAAGATGATCCTGCTCCTTGGTGTCGCCCTATTATTCAACGGCTGCGACATAATGACTAAAATTGGGGGAGCCTACCAACTATCACAAAGCGAATACCGTTATCGGTCGTTAGATAATATTCAACTGGCAGGAATAAGTTTAGCAAACGCTTCCGCCATCTCTGTATCGAAACTGGCCTCCATAGCCACTGCGTTGGCTGGGGGATCCTCCATGCAAAATATACCGTTCAGCATGACTCTCAATATGGATGTGACCAATCCCAATAAAACCGCCGCTTTTCTCGATGCGCTCGATTATGCCATTCAGATCAACGAGATGGAATTTGTGGAGGGAAAAATGGATATTCCCATCCGTATCGAGCCGGGGGAAACCAAAGTGGTTCCTATTCCTATCAGCGTGGATCTGAGAAATATTATGAATCGTTACTCCCAACAAAGGGTCGCCAATGAGATGAGCGCCTTCCTGGGAATTACTCCCAACGAAACATCAGTAACTGTGAAACTATGGCCCAAGTTAACAGTAGGAAATAGTGTTCTTAAATCGCCCGCGGCGATTCCAGTAGTATTTAATTTCGGGGGAAAGAAATAAACACACGAAGTGTAAAAGATGCAAAGCCAAACAACACACGAAGTGCAAATGACACTTGCGCAACGAAAAAACAACTAAAACTTCCCAAACAGAATCCGTGCTCGACAAGCAGTTCCTTTTTTCTTTGTTTCAATCTGAAAAAGATAATCACCGGGGGCTGTCATTTGCCGATATACTTCTCCGCTATCGTTCCAGATGATCTCTTTCAGGAAGTTGATCTCGAAACGACGGATATAGTGCTCCCGGTAAAACTCAAGTGAGAAACAATCCGACAGCCATTGCACATAATTGAGGCTGTTGACATGGTTGTTCACGTCTATATCACTGTATTTCGTGGTAAAGTTATTGGCCACCTCCCCTTCCACGATGGCAATCCTGTCCGGTTCATCTATCGGCACACTTTCATCCACTACGAACTGTTGCATTGAGGGGATGTTGTCTAATCGCACGCTACGCCGTGTCCGCATATCAATGATCGCCCATGTCGATTTGGCGTGTCCTATCACTATACCAGCAGCATCCGTCAACCGGAAGTTACGGGTGGTGAAGGCGGTACCTATATGCTCTATCCATGTCTCTATGGAGAGTGAGTCTTTTTCGATGGGCATCTGATCCATGTCGATAACCAGACGCGACAGCACCCAGGTACAATGCTCTGTCTGCAGCTCCAGCAGCCCAAAACCGTTTTCATCTGCATTTTTACCTGCCGCGATCAACACCATGTTGGTAAGCGACCTTAACGAAACCCGGCGCCGGAAATCAATGTCCTGTGCCTCTATCTCGAAACAGTACTTTTTCTTTGCACTCATTATTTTTTCGATCTTATCCTGATCTTTTTTCTTATTGCAAAGGTACAAAAAATTGGTTTGGACAGATATGAATGAACTCTTTCTTCGAAGTATTTGTGATCAGGCTCTTCATTAAGAGTTTAGATTTTAAAGCCAAATCCTAAATTTTTAGGTAATCGATATTTTCATCTGCTTGAGTAATGTCCTGGTTGACTTGTTCATTTCTGAAATTACAAACTCCTCCGGAGCAAATCTGATTTGTTTGACGGACTTCAGATGTTCTATCGTATCGCTTATCGAATAGCTGTGGATAAGCATCTGTTTCTTGTTCAGGGGGGTGATAAAGATAGTGGAAAAGATAGTGGAAAAGATTCAAATATACAACTTTTTATAAATATAAATCTTCTTTCAAACAAAGAGAATTAAAATTAGATTACAGGTTTTAATGTTTTCCATTGAGGTTTTCATGCGGATCAC
>JBAYRG010000053.1:0-12875 GCA_041676805.1 Proteiniphilum sp. | reverse complement strand
TTCTTTTTCCGAAGATTGATATTTCAACGGATCCACACTGCCTACAGGCGCTTTCACTCCCACAGGGACAATCTCATAGAGCGCTGTCACAGTATGGCCGGGACCCAGTTCCCCCGCATCTTTGAGATCATCATTAAAATCTTCATCTTCGAGCAGCCTGCTTTCATAACCTATCAGACGGTAAGCATTGACAAGTGCGGGGTTGAACTCCACCTGAATTTTCACATCCTTGGCAATAGTATGCATGGTACTGCCAAATTCGTTGACAATGATCCTATTCGCCTCCTGTAGATTATCAATATAAGCATGATTACCATTTCCCTTCTCTGCCAGAGTCTGAAGTTTGCTATCCTTATAGTTTCCCATCCCATAGCCGAGTACGGTCAGGAAAATACCGCTTTTCCGCTTACTCTCGATCAATGTTTCCAATCCCTCGTTGGATGAAACGCCCACATTAAAATCTCCATCAGTACAGAGGATCACCCGGTTATTACCCTCTTTCATGAAGTTCTTTTCAGCAATCTTATAAGCCAGTTGAATCCCCTCTCCTCCGGCCGTGGAACCTCTGGCGTACAAGCTCTCCAGTGCATCGATAATCTTCTGCTTATCGGCACCACTTGTTGATGGCAACGCTTCTCCTGCTGCTCCGGCATAGGTTACAATTGCTACTCGATCTTGCGGACGCAGATTATTCACTAACAACTTCATCGACGACTTCACAAGCGGTAGTTTATTAGCATCGTACATTGACCCTGACACATCAATCAAGAAAACAAAATTGCTTGCAGATAATTCCTCCGAAGGAATCTCTTTTGCTTTCACCCCAATACGCAACAATTGATGTTTTTTATTCCATGGGCAAAGTGTTGTTTCAGTCATAATCCTAATCGGATGCCCATCTGTAGGTTGTACATAGTTATAGCTGAAATAATTGATCATCTCCTCAATGCGAACCGCCTCTTGAGGAGGCATCTTCCCCTGATTGATCATCCGACGGATATTGCCATAAGAAGCAACATCTACATCAAGTGAAAAAGTGGAAAGCGGTTGTTTTTCAACTGGAAAGAAGCGGTTTTCCTTGAATGTTCCATACTCTTCTGTATCGCTTTCCCACACAACACCGGCTACCCTCCCGGCAATGGCATCCCTTAAACCATTACTTGACCTCCTTAGTTGAGAGGGAGAAACTGAAGTAACAGAACCGACAACACTTTCTTTTTTTTGACTCCCAAAAGCTACGATGGTCACCTCTTCCAATGTCCGGATATCCTGTTCCATCTCAACTTTCATCCATTCACTTTCCGCTCTTACTTCTTTCAATTTATATCCTATGTATTTAAATTGCAGTATCTTCCCTTTTTCGGTATTGATATTGAATTCACCATTGACATCGGTAATGGTCCCCCGGGTTTTGCCTATCTCCATAACGGTCACCCCTGGTATTGGTGTTTTATCGTGTGCATCATACACCTTTCCCTTTACCTCTATCTGTTGTGCGGAAACTGATAATGACATTACTACTGCGAGTAAAATCAAACTGACTCTTTTAACTGTTGTCTTCATATCTTTATTGATTTACTGATTTGATAATTGATTGATTTACTAAATAGATACAATTCTCCTCCAGATTCCATAACCGAATGAATATTTTTTTTACTTTTGTAAAATACTTCTCACGAGTACACAGGCAACAAATTGAAAAACAGACAGGAAATATCGATACTATCGAATGACGAATTGTTTCTTCTCTGCAAAAAAGAGGAACAACCGATATATTTTGGCGAGTTGTACCGCCGTTATATTCCGATGGTATATGGAGTATGCCTGAAATATCTTTCGGACGAGACCGATTCGCAGGATGCGGTTATGGACCTGTTCGAGGAGGTTGCACAAAAGATCAAGCTATACGATATACAGAATTTTCATTCATGGTTGTATAGTGTTACCAAAAATCACTGTCTTCATCGCCTACGAAAATCGAAACAGGCGATTTTTATCAATTTGGATGACACATTTATGGAAAACGGTGATTTATTCACTCTATTAGATAAAGAGAAATCGAGTGATGAAGAGTCGGCGCTGATATTTTGTATGAATGAATTGGGAGAGGAACAGCGAAAGAGCATCAACTATTTTTATTACGAGAACAAATCGTATGCAGATATCGTTTCCATTACAGGATATACATTAGAAAAAGTGAAGAGTTATATTCAAAATGGAAAACGAAATTTGAAGAATTGCATCACACGTATATTAAAGATACAGTAGTTTTCCAACAGAATTGAGAAGTAGAGAATTAAGGGAAAAGAAGGTGAATTTAAAGGATTACATACGGGGACAACGACGGGGAAAGGGAGCCAACCAATTGGAACGGAAGGCCATGGATGATCCTTTCCTTCAGGACGCCATTGAAGGATACGATTCGGTGGAAGGAGACCATATATCTGTAATCGAAAATTTAGAGAAACAATTTTCCTCTTCACAAAAACAGCACCATACACGAATATGGATATGGGCTGCCGCAGCTGCGATCATATTGCTCATTAGTATTCCCTTATTGCTTCATAAGCCTTATGAGAAGAATGATATACCGGCCATTGTATCGTCGGAGAAGATTCAAACAAAGCAAGAAATTTCAATTCCACTACTGCAGGAAGATACTCTCCTGGTTACCCAACATCATAAGTTGGAAATAGAGCCTGCAAACCCTCCTGTCGAAAAGATCAAGAACGAACTAATTTTGCCTGAAAACGACCTTTCACAAGCATTAGCCGGCCATGTTGTGCAGACCGATAGTTCAGATCAGGAGTTGGGAAAGATTTTCATCCGTCAGGAAGCCTTGGCTTTAGTGAATCAATCGGATAAAATAGTTGTATCCGGACGTGTCGTGGATGAGACAGGTAGCCCGCTTCCCGGAGTTACTATTCTACCTAAAAACGGATATAACGGTACCATTAGTGATATAGACGGCAATTTTAAGTTGGATGTTTCAAAAGATGAAGTGGATGTACTTATTGCCTCCTTTGTCGGCATGAAAGAGTCTGAAATCCCATTGAAGGAAAATGTGGGTGATATCCAGATGATATCTAATGATTTAGCATTGAATGAGGTCACCATCGTTGCTTTTGGAAGTCAAAAAAAAGAGTCTGTTGTCGGTTCAGTTACTTCGGTCTCTCCCTCTCAGCTTAGAAGATCAAGTAGTAACTTAAGGGATGCCACTGCTGGGAATGTGGCTGGCGTAGTATATAATGCACCTGTATTTGATAAAGAGGATTTCATTGAATATTTCACTGAACATTACGATAAAGATATCTGTGCAGGACAAAAAATATCTTTCAAAGTGAAGTTCTATATAGACCCAATAGGCCAGCCGGGACAAATCAATATCAAGGAAAATTCCTGTCCGGCATTGGAAATCGAAATTAAGAGACTCTTGCTTGGTTCCCCACTTTGGTCAAAAAGAGACAGAAAGGTTACTTTACAGATTGAACTTCCTTGATCATAGCCTCTCAATTACAAATAGTTGTCTCACTTTTACCCTCTAACCGTCTACACCGCTTTTGCTACATGCGGTCTGCTATCGCCAAAAAAACGGACAAGTGCATTTCTCACTCGCTTACTTGTAGATTTCCACTATTTCTGGATATTGGGCGATTCCAGTCCATATCCTTTGCGTTTATCTTCTGCTTTCAATAAAAAGGCAACAATCAATGCCAACACACCAAAACCGGTAAAGATCATCATGGGTAATGTATAATCGTAACTATTCACGGTAAGTCCGTCGCGGACAGTTTGTCCGGTAACACAATATTTCTCGAGCACCCATCCGATCAAGAGGGGCACACCCATCAATCCCCAGTTCTGTACCCAGAAGATAAGTGAATAGGCGGTACCCAATCGTTTTTCGGGAACGATCTTAGGCACTGAAGGCCACATGGCAGAGGGAACCAACGAGAAAGCAACTCCAAGAATTACAATCAATACCATTGCGAAGACCCAGCTATTCAACCCCGGCACGGAGAAGAGTGCATGGACCAGTATCAGCAATATGGAACCGATAATCATGATGGTGGCTCCTTTACCTTTCCGGTCATAAATTCCCCCAAACAAGGGAGTCAACAGAATATTGCCGAAAGGCAACAACATCGGGATCATTCCCGCAAGATCTTCCGCCACGCCAAATTTATTCACCATCAGATCGGTCGCATACTTCAGAAAGGGAAAAACGGCAGAATAGAACAACACGCACAAGATGGCAATATACCACCATCCCCTGTTACTCAATATTTTTCCAATATCTGCTATCTTAAACTCATCCTCCGGATTCTTCTCCTCAACCTCATCTGTCGCCTCCGATGCATCCAATTTTTTATCCATTGCTATATAGATAAAAAATGCGATCAATCCGATACACAACCCAATCAGTGCCACCAATACTGAACGGGAAACATCGATCACTCCCATCGCCTTGGCAATTGGCACAGAGAATCCCAGTGCCAACGCGGTACCGATCCTTGCCATCGCCATCTCCATCCCCATCGCAGTAGCGAGTTCCTTCCCTTTAAACCATTTTACGATGATCTTGGAGACGGTGATACCGGCCACTTCAACCCCCACGGCAAAGGTGGCAAATCCTATGCTGGCCAGGAGGACCTGTCCATCCAATCCCAGAAAGGTGGTACCTCTCAACGAATCACTGGATATCGCCCAGTACTTGAGTGCGGTTCCGATAACCATTACTAATGCCGCTCCAAGACCGGTGAGCCTCACACCTAACTTGTCGAGGATAATCCCTCCTAAGATAAGCATCAACAAGAATACGTTGAACCAACCGTATGAACTTGTGAATGTACCATACTCGGCACGACTCCATCCAAATTGCGCTTCCAGCAAGCCTGCGAGTGGCGCCATGATATCCGTTAAAAAATATCCGCACATCATTGTGAAAGAGACAATGAAAAGTGCAGACCACCTTGCTGCCGCAGAATCCCTGAGCGATTGTCTGATTTTTTCTACCATTCTCTATTTTCTTATTTGTTAATTCTTTTTTGAAAGTGCAAATATACTCAATTTTTCTTCTCCATGAATCGGGAAAATCAACTCTTTCCTATTTATTCATTGATATTAGATACCATCTATTTTTCTTTCTGCGGAGAATTAGATTACCGATTTCATCCATTCAATCATTTCTCTTTCTTTTGCAAGGGTCTCTTTTTCGATCCAGTTGCATTTCTCGCTCAGTTCTTCTACGAATACCGGGTCATTGATACCACTCAAATTGATGCGGAGATTGAATAATGTTCCCATAATGGCGGAACGGCAAGCCATCAATCCAACCATCCCGTCGGCCAATGCATTTTTATTCCCCTTACGGATTGTATCGATGATAGTATCAATCATTCTAAAGGCACGCTCTGTCACCTCCATCGGGACGAGCGACGCCACCTTCATTGCTTCCTGAATTTTCTCGCCACGGAGCCTTTTTTGTTCATCCGTTTCTTTAGGTAGTTTATAGGCTTCCATCACTAGGCTATATGCATCCGCATCGCGGTCGATATCATTGATAAAAAGCAACCGATTCTCTTTCATCTCTTCCACAACCTTTCTCATTTGACCCTCCACATCGGTGTAGTTTTTCTTACCGATGGTGAGGTTGGCCATCATCCCGGTCAGCGCAGAAGCGATAGCACCATTCAGGGCCGAAGAGCTACCTCCTCCAGGAAGCGCCTCATTGGCTGCGGTTTTTTCAAGAAATTGTTTTAAAGTTAAATCCTGCAGTTTCATACGATTAAAACTTCTATTTTCAATTTCATTATTCTTTTTGATATATTATTCCATCAGTCGTGCTTCAAGCACCTGATTTACAGAGAAATTCTCCAACCCCAGATAATAGGCGGCGGATTCAACCAGCGCTTCCATCGGAACAAGTCCAATCACTTCGGCACCTACCACAGCCACTCCATAGCGTTGCGCTTCAATTCGTACCAGTTCATGGGCCTGATAGATTGCCGTTTTAGTGTAATCTGTCAGATTCATCGACACCTGTGTAATACCGCGATCTTCCAATGCCACCCCCATCGCTTTACAAAACCTCAATCCTCCGCCCAAATGGGGCACCTTCTTACTGATGGCAATCGCAATTTCAAGATTACTAGTTCCTAAGTTCACATTATAGGCAATCAGCGGTATACGAGCCCCCACTGCCACGGCACCAGCAGTAGGATGTGGCTGTGAAGGACCAAAATCGGGGATCCACCCTGGTTGATTCATCTTATTGGACAATCCTTCAAATTCACCCTTGCGTATATTAGAAAGGTTTTCACGATGTGATGCAGAGGCCGACTTTTCGTAGAGATAAACCGGAAGGTCATATCTCTCGCCGACTGCCTCTGCTACTTCTTTCGAGAGTGCTATGGCCTCTTCCATCGTCACATTTTTAATCGGGATAAAGGGTACCACATCCACTGCTCCCATTCGGGGGTGCTGCCCCTGATGTTGGGTGAGGTTTATCAACTCCACCGCCCGTCCTATCGCTTCAATCACCGCATTTTTTAAAGCTTCCGGTTCACCTACAACAGTAATTACCGACCGGTTATGATCCTCATCACCACTATAGTCTAACAGTTTTACCCCCTCTTTTCCTCGGAATGTATCCGCAATCTTCTCGATCTTCTGTTTGTCGCGTCCCTCACTGAAATTGGGCACACATTCCATGATTTTGTTCATCATTTCTTGCTTGTCTGAATTATTCTGTTTTCATCCTATATCTTTGCTATCCCCACACGTTAAGGTAGCAGCACTTTCCATACCTCAACAGGATAGTCCGACTCAATGATATCGGGGTTTATTTTGATTGCCTCCCGATACGCTGATTCCCTCTCTTCTGCCGTTCTCAATCGATCGAGAGACGGAGCATATGAAACCATACACCTGACTCCCCTGCCCCTCAGTTGTTCTACGATATGCCTGTTGGACTCATTAATGGTTTGGCCCACATAGGCAATCATATTCTCCCAGGGGACACCGGAAATGGCAATATCCTCAAATTCTTTATCATTTCTGGCAAAGACAGACAACATGATCCCCGGTAATCTGTCCGAATAATATCTTGCCTGTGCTCCCGTATGTACAGTAAGCATCACATGCTTTTCCGCCTTCTGCTTCTTAATCAGATCCACGATCATATCGAACGGCACATCTTTTCTATCGAGATTGACAACCGTCTTACCCTTGCTCCATTTGATCACCTCTTCCAGGGTGGGTATTTTCGCGGATGTGATATTTCCCTCATGATCTTTTAATCTCACCGATTGTAGTTCGGGGAAGGTATAATCAGAGAGCTTGCCGGTTGCGTCAGTAGTCCGATCCAATGTAGCATCGTGCATCAAAACGATTACACTATCTTTGGTCAGGCGGGGATCTATCTCAAAAAAGGCGGGCATATGGGTCAACACCTGCCGAAATCCCTCAATGCTATTTTCGGGGTAATTCACTTCATGCCCTCCCCTATGACCACTGACCAGTATTGAATTATCTGCTTTATAAGCAAAATATTGATGAGTATCCTTGAGCTTTTTGAATTTAATATAATTTTCCTCACTCTTTTTAGATTTACAACTGTTGAAAGAGCAAAGTAGAACCAATAAAAGAGAGATTACAAGGAACAGATTGTGATTGATTTTTATCATAATTATTATAGATTATTCAATTTTCGCAAGTCATATGATTGCAACTAAAGTATTCGTCTGACGTTTTAGTTACATACATACCAAATTTACATGTGAAACTTGAGTTATTAACCAAATCGGGCGAAAGACCTCAAAGAGTATTCGCTCCTCAAAAATATAACATAAAAATAAAAAAAGCTAATTATATGTTCACAAAACGGATAAAAAAGATATATGATCAGCCCAATAATAAAATTATCGGACAACTCTTCCCGTTATAAATCCAAAAGGAAGAGAGAGGAGCTGTTGAATGGCTCACCGAATATTATCAAGAATTAATTTTGTGCAATAAAATATCTACCATGTTTTATTCAACAATGACTGGGTAAAATCGTTTAATAGAGGTTATCTTTGACAATATTTCAGACATATTGAACTATGAATTATAAATTGGAGATCTGTGCCAACTCCGTGGCCAGTTGTATAGAAGCACAAAAGGGAGGAGCGTATCGTGTTGAACTATGTGCGGCCATACCCGAAGGTGGCACCACCCCTTCCTATGGTGACATTGCCTTGGCAAGAGAGTTGTTAGATATCAAACTGAATGTGATTATTCGTCCGAGAAGTGGCGATTTTCTCTATTCATCGTTAGAACAGAGAATCATGTTAAAAGATATCGAGATAGCCCGCCAACTGGGCGTCGACGGCGTAGTGATTGGCTGTCTCACGGCAGATGGTGAGGTAGATATGAAGCGTAATCGGGAATTGATAGATGCTGCCGAGGGGATGAGTGTCACTTTTCACCGGGCTTTTGACATGTGCCGTGATCCTTTCGACAGTCTGGAAAAAATCATCGCATTAGGGTGCCAAAGGATACTCACATCGGGACAGCAGCGACAGGCGGAGCAAGGGATTCCACTTCTGAAAGAGTTGGTAAAACAGGCAGGCAACCGCACTATCATCATGCCCGGCAGTGGTGTTAATATGCACAATATACTTACCATCGCCAAAGAAACCGGCGCCAGGGAATTTCATCTTTCAGCAAGAAAACCGATAGAGAGTGCTATGATCTATCGTAACCCCAATATTAAAATGGGAGGCACGGCTGTGGTAATCGAAGAATACGAACAGCAGGTAACTAATTCAGAACTGGTCCGTAACACGCTGAGAATGTTAGATTAAGAAGTGAATCTGCCAAATAATTCCAAACAAATTTGGATTTTCACTCTGCTTTCACTATATTTGCGAAATATAAGATGCACCTTAGATAAATTGAAATATGAAACACGGTAGTGTCATTTTAATATTATTTGCATTCATAATTTCCTCCTGTTCCGAAGACGACACAGGACTCACCTATGAGTCGGGCATATACAGGCCCTACAAACAGGAGATATCATCTATTTTCGCCATTACCGACAACCAGCAGATTGATGGTAGTTCAATAAAAGTGACAGGACCATCGGGAAAAATTGGTGATATTCATTTTGTAGATATGAATCCCAGGGTAGACGCACTGAGAGAAAGCACAATACGGTATAACACCATTCTTTTTGGGAAAAAAAATACCGCCCGGGTTTTTTGTCCTACTTGCTTGGATCTTCCCTTGCAAATAAGAGTGAAAGACGACAGTCTCTTTTTAACACCAAAAGATTTGACAGAAGCGGTGAAATTTGCTCCTTATACCGAAATGGGCATTGCCGTTGTAAGTGGAGAGGAGGCGAAACTCCATGCAACCCTGCAAGGAAGAATAACAGAAGGAGGATTTATACTATCCACTTACAATATTTTCATTAAATCCTCAAGTACTACGAAAGGTACTGCTGATGCTAATTACCTCGACCTTGATTATCTAAAAAGTGAACTGAGAAAGAACGACACTTTAGTTTATGTGAAAAAAGAAACATATTTCAAAAAACCATAGCTAGTCCGACAACTTATAGTCTACCATAACAATCGTTCCTATCCTATCCCTCAATCACTTTATTTCTGCAGTAAATAGAGTAATTGGATTTCTTCTGCCCAAAGTGATTCATCGGGGGTTTCAAGAATGAGTGGGAGATCGTCGAGTCGAGGATCATTCATTAGAAATGAGAAGGGATCCATGGTCATCAGTCCTTTTCCAAGGCTATCATGGCGATCGACACGCGAAGCCAAGTCCTTCTTCGAATCATTGATATGCATCCCTTTTAAATAACGAAAACCTACCACCCGATCGAACTGATTGAAAGTATCGTCATAACCTCCTCGGGTTCTGATCTCGTAACCGGCAGCCAGGGTATGCGCCGTATCAAGACAAACTCCCACCCTGCTCTTATCGTCTACCTTGTCTATAATATGGGCGATCTGTTCAAAAGTATGTCCGAGATTACTCCCTTGTCCGGCAGTATTCTCTATGACAGCAGTCACTCCATGGGTCTTTTCAAGTGCTATATTAATAGATTCAGCAATCCTATCAAGACATGCATCGATAGCTATCTTGTTCAAATGGCTTCCCGGATGAAAATTCAACCGATTAATACCTAACTGCTCACACCGCTTCATCTCATCGTTAAAAGCAGCTCTCGATTTGTTCAACCCCTCCTCTTCGGGATGTCCCAGATTAATCAGATAACTGGCATGCGGCAGGATATGATTGGGCGAATACTCCAGTTCTTCACAACGCGACTTGAAAAGATCGATATTCTGTTGTGTATAAGGCGAAGCAAACCACTGACGTTGATTCTTGGTAAAGAAAGCAAATGCTTTTGCACCGATAGCCTGTGCGTTAAGGGGTGCATTCTCCACCCCACCCGATGCGCTGATATGAGCTCCGATAAATTTCATGATTCTTTTATTTTAATTTTATATTGTTATCCGAACAAAGATACAATGAGAAAGGTTCATGAGAAAATCAATCAGATATTCTTTAGCCGAAGACTTTTCTGGAAAATCATCAGGAAGTGTAATCCTCCTTCGGGGCGATTTTTTGCCACGATGCTGCCCTTATGGAACAACACTGCATTCCTGACGATGGAGAGTCCCAATCCAGATCCGCCGGTATTACGCGTTCGTCCTTCATTCACCCGATAAAAACGCTCGAAGATACGCACCAGATGCTTTTCCTCCACACCAGTACCGGTATCATAGAGTTCAAAGAAGTAAGTATCTTCGTTTTCGTTGTAACAGCGTACCACGATCTCAATCTTTTCCCCACCATAGGAAACAGCATTTTCAATCAGATTGCGAAAGATAGAATAGAGAAGTGTACGGCTACCATAAATTTCCACACTATCATTCACCTCTATCTTAAAGTTATCATTCCTTTCTTTCAATTTGTCGGATAGATCGTTGACTAATTCATCCAGCAATTTGCTTATACTCACCTGTTCCAATTCGAACCGGTCGGGCGCCTCTTCAATCTTGGTTAGCATACTGATATCCTGTATCAATTCCGAGAGGCGGATAGTCTGTGTATAAGCCCTGTCGAGAAAGCCATGGATACGTTCGCTGTTCTCACCCTTGTAGTCGTAAAGGTTGAGGATCGTCTCCAGATAACCACGGATAGTGGTGACCGGAGTACGCAACTCATGTGCAATATTATTGGTCATCTCCTGTTTGAGCAGACGTGTTTTCTCCGATTTGGTAATATCACTGATATAAAATTCAAAACTCTCATCCTCAAAAATAATGATCCGCACATTAAACTGCCGTCCGCTCTTCTCTATCCGTTTCGAGAAAATATTTCCCTCCCTTGGCCGTTTGTCGAGAAAAACGACAAACTCCCCGAAAGCAGGATCATCGAAAATAAGTTCTGTCTCCAGTGTAGGATTATCCAGAATCATATTCAGAAATTGTAAAAAATGAGAATTGGCATAAATCTCCTTACGTTCTTTCGAGAAGATGGCGATCCCCTCCTCCGACAGTTGGAAATGCTGTAGAAGTTTCTCACGCTCCGTCGCCAATTTACGCCGGTTCTCCTGCAACAGGTTGTAATTCTCTACAATATCTGCACTCACCTCTCCCACCTCGTCGTCGGCAAAAGCAAAATCGGCAGGTATATTTGAACCGTTCTTCACATTCAATGAAAACTCCCTCAACTCTTTCAGTGATTTTGAGAACCGGTTGGCGAAATGGGACATCATCAATATGCACAGCACGAAAAAGAGAAGAATATAGATGATAAAAGAGCTGCCGGAATTGATGAACGACTGCAGATGGACATTGTATGGCATTGCCATACGGATAAAATAGCCTTCATTATATTTTTTAGAAAAATAAAGATACTCAATATTATCACTATCTGATAAACGAATATTTGACCCTTTTCCAAAACCAATCGATTTCTGTATCTCCGGACGCTTCAGGTGATTTCCCATTTCACCGACATCCAAAAGATTATCGTAAAAGACCTGTCCCTTCCAGCTTATAATGGTACAACGCGCATCAGAAGGCATATAGTGTAACAGACCCGCAATTCGCCTCGGTTCCTTTTGCAGGTCGATACCACTTTCATTAAGATACCGGTGGACAATATCGGCATTATTTTCAAGAGTACGTTCCAAGCTACGTGTCCGCTCACTTTTGAACTGTTGCTGTTCAAATAGGATAATCCCTACAGTAAACAGGCCTATAATCACTGTAAAGATGAATACAATACGCGTTTTGAAGGATATTTTTCGTTGCATTTTGAGAAATTAGACGATGGAAGTTGAAAAATTAAGAAGTTAAGAAGAAAAAGCAGACTAAGCCGGCTATTCAATCTCATTCAATCCCTATCTCATCATCCTTAGAATCGGTATTCAAATAATACCCAAACCCAGGACGGTTGACAATAATGGCTGCATAGTCACCCAATTTTTTTCTCAAGCGGGTGATATGCACGTCAACGGTACGGTCTAGCACAAACTCATCCTCTCCCCATACGCTATTCAATATTTCAGCACGAGTAAGAAGGTTGGGCGATGTACGTGCCAACAAAGAGAGAATTTCAAACTCTTTCCTTGTGAGTGTTATCTCGTTACCATCGATGGTCACACGATTACCCTGCGGGGCAATATTCAGCCCCTGGTAACTCCAATCAGTTGGTACAGGTTTTATCTGAATTACTTTAGTGAGGGCGCTACGTTTGAGTAATGCTTTCACACGGACAAGCACCTCTTTCACAGAAAATGGTTTGGCAATATAATCATCCCCTCCCAACGAAAAGCCGGTCAGCATATCGTTTTC
>JBAYRG010000052.1:0-13084 GCA_041676805.1 Proteiniphilum sp. | reverse complement strand
GGAAAACAGATTCTCTTTCATTTGTACACATTTCTGCCATGAAAGTGAAGCCCGACGAATTTTGCAGGCTAGAAAAATAAATGAACTTTTTGTATCGGATGATGACGAAATAATAATACTTGGCGGGGACTTCAATGCTGCCCCTTCCGCTTTTTCAATAGCCACGCTCAAAGAAAAATGGTTCGATTCAACCAGCAAAGAGTTCACTTTTCCGAGCCCAAAGCCAACAGTTAAAATAGACTACATATTTTATCGGGGTAATGACGCTTTACAAGTGAAGGAGACACAAGTTGTGCCGGACTTAGTCACATCAGACCATCGTCCTGTACTAACCGTTTTTGAATGGTTGCAGAAAAAATAGTTTGTTTGAGTTATTCATGTAGATATTTCTTAAAAACCGAGACAATAGGGCCTGCAAAAAACGACCTTATGATTCCGCCCACACTCCATGGAACTGGTGCGGGCTCTGGATTTCGGCACCGGAGCGTTGGGCGACATGGCCTGCCATATCATGGATCCGCTCTACTGGGTATTGGACCTGAAATATCCGGTAAGCGTCTCGGCAAGTTCCACTCTGCCACATCTATTTTTTATCTACAGATGTGTTTCTTTCGTGAAAAAAGTATAACTTTGTCTGAATGAAGTTTCGGCTGACAAATCTTAACGAAGATTGATCGTTTGCAATTAATATAAAAAATATAGTCGTATGAAGAATCTTGAGACATCCTACATGGGCATTCAGCTCAAAAATCCGATCATATTGGGGGCATCAGAAATGTCATCGGAGATCGATTCACTCAAAAAAGCAGAACAGGCCGGTGCCGCGGCGATAGTCTATAAAACGCTCTTCGAAGAGCAGATACAGTTGGAAGATCTGCAGTTCGACGAGTTGAAAGAGGAGTATAACGATATTCATGCCGAGATGACCTCGCTTCATCCCGATATCGACCGCTCCGAGATAGAATATTATTTGGTAAAGATCAGGAATGCCAAAGAGAGTCTTTCCATTCCATTGATCGCCAGTCTTAATGCGGTAAATAGATTTTCCTGGTTACGCTATGCACATTTGATAGAAGAGGCCGGAGTAGATGGAATAGAACTCAACCTCTATCAGACGCCCACTCAATTCGATATCGACGCGACTGAAATCGAAAATAGCCAAGTGGAGATGGTCGCTGAAATAAAAAAACAACTTTCCATACCTGTGAGTGTAAAGCTCAGCTCCGATTACACCAATATACTACACTTCGCAAAGCGTCTTGATGAAGCCGGCGTGGATGCGATGGTGCTTTTCAATTCTTTCTTTCAACCTGATATCGACATTGAGAAGGAGATTCACAGAAGAGCTTTTAACCTGAGTAAGAAGGGCGATTACAAACAATCATTACGTATCGCCGGAATGCTCTATGGCCGTGTGAATGCAGACGTGTGTGGCAGCAAGGGTGTTTTTGGCGGAGATGATGTGATCAAGCTGATTCTTTCCGGTGCTACTTGTGTGCAAGCAGTCAGCGCTGTCTATAGGCACGGAATGAAACAGATCACTGAAATGATCCGTGAAATTGAAGAATGGATGGAAAGGAAAGGTTATGATTCTTTGGACCAGTTCAGAGGGAAACTGTCGGACAGCGTACTCAATGTAAATGATAATCTGTTGATTTACAAGAGAGCACAGTATGTCGACCTGATACTTCATTCCGATACGATTTTTGGGAATATGGAGCACCGAGGTTTCTAAGAATAGCGTTTCGGATAACATAAGGCAATGGTGTTGTTGGCTGTGTAAAAATTGGTGAACATCACCAAACCGGCAATAGAGAATTCGGCCCCACGTCTTGTCGATATCTTCCGTGTGAGTATTGTATTGTGAGGATATGGATGAGTCAATCGTTCCCTTTGTTACTGTTCGTCTGAAGATTCCTTTTTACCAGAGAACGCTTTGAGCCATACATACCCTACCACCATCGCCAGGACTGAAGCAATCAGTACCGACAATTTTGCGATATCTTTCAGCATATTGTCCTCAGGAAAAGAGAGATTCGACACGAAGATTGACATGGTAAAGCCGATACCCGCCAATATGCCGATCCCTATAAACTGTGCCCAGCGAACATTCGCCAACCTGACCAGCTTGAGCTTCATCATCAGGTAAACAGCGAGTGTGATGCCGAGTGGTTTTCCTACAAACAATCCAAGGATAACTCCGATAGAGAGAGGGGAGGTGAGGCCTGAAACGGCTGCCGGGGTGATGAAGATACTGGTATTGGCCAGCGCGAAGAGCGGGACAATGAAAAAATTGACCGGCAGACTAATTCTTCTCTCAAAGGCAGGCATCTTGCTTATTGGAAGGATAAATGCCAGTATTACCCCGGCAAATGAAGCGTGGATCCCCGATCTGTACATGCAGTACCACATGATTAACGCCAGTCCTGTTGTCACGATATAAATCCATTTGCGGTGAAAATACCGGTTGATAAGAAAGATCGCAATCCCTACGGCAGCCACCCCCGCTAACCAGATCAAATAAAGCGAAGAGCCATAAAACAATGCGATAATGAGAATGGCACACAGGTCGTCGATGATGGCCAGTGCCGTCAAAAAGACTTTCATGGTATGAGGCACAGCCTTGCCTAAAAGGCTTATCATGCCAAGTGTGAATGCGATATCTGTAGCCGTTGGTATAGCCCATCCGTTTGTGTAAGCTGTACCTGATGTGATTGAAATAAAAATAATTGCCGGGAAAGCTACCCCGAACAGTGCGGAGATGGAAGGAAACATCATCCTGCTGGGGGAGGAGAGTTCACCCGTAACCACTTCCTTTTTAATATCGATGGCCACATGGAAAAAAAACAACGTCATCAAGGCGTCGTTTATAAAATGGATAATGGTATGTGGCAGGTGTAATTGGTGGAACCCGGGGATCGACATCTCCCAGAAATTATAATAAAACTCCCCGATCCCTTTGATATTCGTTAAAACCAGCGATAGAAGGGTGCAAAACAGGAGAAGTATGCCCAACGACCTGCTGTCGTTGATGATCCGTCGGAATAGCGACGTGCCAGGTTGGAGACTACTAGTATGTCCGGTACTCATTTTCGTTGCAATAGAAAATTGAAATCATCTTCATTGGAAAGCTCAATAGGTTCCTGTCCGTACTTAAAGATCCGGGCTTTGCGGGGACCTATCAGTTCCATCTCGTCATCTTCGATAAGGAGCATCGTGCTTTCACGAAGCCCCACCACATAGAGGTCACGGTTCACCTCGATGAACTCACTGATGCGCACTTCTCTGGTCTCGCCACCATGATTGGCGGGATGGTCATCGAGATAATGGGGATTGATCTGGAAGGGAACCAATTTTAGGGTTTTAAATTTCAGTGGCTCCACGATAGGCATGTCGTTGGTAGTTCTCAGGGTGGGGCAAGCTATGTTGGATCCGGCGCTCCAGCCAATGTAAGGGGTACCCTTTTTCACCTTCTTGCGGATCACTTTCATCAGTCCTTTTTCCTGAAGCATCTTCACTAATTGCCATGTATTTCCACCACCTACAACAATAGCATCGGCATTTTCAATGGCCTCCACAGGATTGATGAAACGGTGGATACCTGTGACATGGTGGCCAATTTCGGAAAAGCGGGAGTTCACTCTCTCTTCATATTCATCAAAAGAAAAAGTGACAGCCGCATATGGGATAAAAATAGCATTAGTAGCCTTGTCTCCCAGAAATTCTTTGATTTGATTCTTGGGATACTCCAGATATCCTTCACCGGGATTGGTGGAGTTGCTGATTAGGAGGAGTCTCATTGTTGATCTCTGTATATTTTAAATTATAACGCAAAAATAGTGAAAAATGTTTGAAAATGATAATTTCATCACTGAATAGCGTAATTTTGTAGCCATAGAAAGAAAAATGATGGAAACAATTTTACGAAATATACGAACCGACCTGAGGATGTCGATGGATGGTGTGACTGCTGCCAGTATGCGGGCGAAAGGAGTAGGATATCGCATGAATTTTGGAGTGGATATCCTCCGGCTCAAACAGATTGCAGCCAAATATGTGCCGGATAAACTATTGGCGGAGAAAATGTGGAAAGAAGATGTCCGTGAATTGAAGATACTGGCAACAATGCTCTTTCCTGTAGTCCATTTTTCCAGGGAAGATGCCAGCCGATGGGTGCGGGGTACCGCCAATCAGGAGATTCGTGAACAGGTATGTAAAAATCTTTTTCAAGAGCTGCCTTATGCTGATGAGTTGGTACAGGAATGGATCGAAAATCAAGATGAAACCATCCGGGCTACCGGGTATTGGGTCTTTGCCAGATTATGCATTATCCGGTCTGAATCAGTCGTGCGGGTCCGATTTGAAGAGTTATTGGAAAGGGCGAAGGCAGACCTAAAGAGTGAATCGTTGCTATTGCGCCAGTCAGCGCTGAATACATTGAAGTTCTTTGGTAGAATTTCATCCGATAGTGCTGAAAGAGTGATGCGGTGGGTTGCTGATTTCGAGCACTCTCCCGATTCGCAGGAGAAAGAAATATTCGATCTGCTCTCTTTCGAGTTCGAATAATTACAATTACTCTTTAAAATTCTTGCTGATAAAAAATAGCGACAGAAGGAGGTTTAAAATAAGAAAGGCTCCGCTTCCTGCCAGAAAAATTCCCTTCCACTGGGGAAGTACTATAAGGGAAACCACTGATGCAATTGCGATTATCGTGATGATGACCCACATCACAGTAAGAATTGTTTTCTTTTTTGCCATAACTTTGCACTTATTGTTTACAAAAGTAATAACTATATTTCGTTAAGTGGGTGGAAAGTGAGTTTTTTATTCGTGGTGATAGGGCTCATTGTGAAGGATTGTCATTGCGCGATAAAGTTGTTCCGTAAAGATTAATCTGACCATTTGATGGGTAAAAGTCATTCTGGATAACGACACTTTCTCATTTGTCCTTTCCCGCACCTCGTCAGAAAAACCATAGGGTCCCCCAACGACGAAAACCAGCCGTTTTGGGGTAGAGAAAGACTTTTTCTCTATATATCCGGCAAACTCTATAGAGGTGTACTGCTTCCCTTTGTCATCGAGCAAAACGACATAGTCGGACGATTGCAACCATTTCAATAGTTTTTCCCCTTCCTGTTTTTTCTGCTCTTTCCCGGAGAGATTTTTTGTATTCTTTATATCAGGAATAATCTGCATCTCAAACGGAATATAGTAATTGACCCTCTTTCTGTACTCTTCTATCATTTGCGAAAAAAGTGGATCGTCGGTCTTACCTATGGAAAGTAAAATAATCTTCATTCAATTCTATTGTTATTCGCTTCGCGTTATCCGCTTCGTTGCGTTCACGTTATTCAGCTTTGCTGTTATTTCCCGCTTTGCGGGATAAGTACAACCGAATAACGACTGAATCTCCATCGAATCACGAAAAAAGCCACCTTTAGGGGCAAATGTAACTGTTTATTTCGTATTTTTGTACTAAAATTCTTGTAAAAGAATAACAAAACAGACGGATTGTTTGTTTCTTATGGTATAGTGAAACAATATTGTTTTTAGCATGACAGAAAAAGAATTAACTCAAGATCTTATCCGGTTGGCTTTTGCAGAAGATATAGGAGACGGAGATCATACCACCCTCTGTAGTATTTCGGAAACAGCAGAAGGACAATCGAAACTGTTGATCAAGGAGGAGGGTGTACTTGCCGGTGTTGATATGGCTATCGAGGTATTCCATACTTTTGATCCGGCGCTGCAGGTAGAGGTTTTTCTCCACGATGGGACATCTGTTAAACCAGGCGACATAGCTTTTGTGGTGTCAGGCAAGATACGCTCTATCTTGCAGACTGAACGGCTTGTCCTCAATATTATGCAGCGCATGAGTGGTATCGCTACTATAACCCACGCCTATATGCAGCTCCTTGAGGGTACATCTGCCAAAGTACTTGACACCCGGAAAACTACTCCGGGGATGCGTATCCTCGAAAAACAAGCTGTCAAGATTGGAGGAGGGGAGAATCACAGGATAGGGCTGTTTGATATGATTCTGTTGAAAGATAATCACGTCGATTTCGCAGGAGGAATTGAACATGCTATCCGTGGCGCACAACACTATTTGAAAGAGCAAAATAAAAAACTCAAAATAGAGATAGAGGTCAGGAATACTGCCGAGTTGGAAGAGGTACTCCGTATTGGGGGGGTAGACAGGATTATGCTCGACAATTTTACTCCCGGGCAAACCCTTGAAGCGGTAAGGAGTGTGAAAGCGTTGAATGAACGCGTGGAGTTGGAATCTTCGGGAGGGATCACTATGGATACCATCCGGGAGTATGCCGAAACAGGAGTCGATTATATATCGGTAGGAGCACTGACTCACTCTGTGAAAAGTCTCGATATGAGTTTGAAACGAGCATGATAATCATTGTCACACAAGAAGATGATTAAATGCGAGTTCTATACGATACATTTGAAAGTCAATAATTTTAATCGTACGAAAGCAATCTGATGTGAAATGGAACAGAACGAGGTAAAGCAAGAGTTGCTTGACAGGCGATATATGCGCATGGCCTTTATATGGGCCGAAAATTCTTATTGTAAACGTAGGAAGGTCGGAGCACTCCTGGTGAAGGAGAAGATGATTATTTCAGACGGTTATAACGGTACTCCCTCCGGTTTTGAGAATGTGTGTGAAGATGAGAATGATGTCACAAAGCCTTATGTGCTCCATGCTGAGGCAAATGCAATCACAAAAGTGGCGCGTTCCAATAATAGCAGTGATGGTGCCACACTCTACGTCACCTCTTCACCCTGTATTGAGTGTGCTAAATTGATCATCCAAGCCGGTATAAGTAGAGTGGTTTTTGCTGAAAATTATCGGTTGAGTGATGGAATTGATCTGTTGAAGAGGGCCAATGTGGAACTCGTTTCGGTGGAAATTGACAAATAGTAAGGAGGGGTTGGATGAATGCAGGAAAGAGAGCCAGGATGTGGATGCCTTTATGGATAGGTATTGGCATTGCATTGGGTATATTCATAGGGAGCAAATATAGTCAGTTTGGGCGTTCGGGAAATGTGGAGGGATCCGGGAAGATAGATGCCGTACTGCACTACGTCAGGGAATCATACGTTGATACGGTTAATATGCGCCAATTGGTGGAAGACGCGCTTCCCAATATTATACAGGAACTGGATCCCCATTCAGAATATATCTCTGCTGCCGATATGCGGCGGGTGAACGAAGATCTGGAAGGTCATTTTTCAGGAATTGGTGTTAACTTTTATATCTTGAAAGATACCATCGTAGTAACAGGGATTGTGCCTGGGGGCCCTTCCGAGGCTGCGGGCATTATGCATTGGGACAGAATCGTGACGGTGAATGATACATTGGTTGCCGGCACGAAACTCCGGAACGAGGAGGTGATGGAGAAGTTGCGCGGCGAAATGGGCTCGGAAGTGAAATTAGGCATTATAAGAGCGGGTGATGACCGCTTCCATGATATCACCGTTACACGTGGTGATATTCCCATGAGCAGTGTCAATGCAGCCTATATGCTGACCAGCAGGATTGGTTTTATTAAACTGGGGAAAAACTTCGGTTTCAACACCTTCAGTGAATTTATCTCTGCCATATCCAAATTAAAAAGCCAGAATGCAAACTCTTTTATAATCGATTTGCGAGGAAATATAGGAGGGTCGCTGGATGTGGTGGTAGCCATGGTGAATGAGTTTTTGAACAGGGGAGACCTGATCGTATATACACATGGACGGAATTTTCCAAGGAGTGACAGCTATGCCAACGGGTCAGGAACTTGCAAGAAAGATAACGTAGTGGTGTTAATCGACGAATTTAGTGCTTCGGCCAGTGAGATTTTTGCGGGAGCTATCCAGGATCATGACAGGGGACTGGTGATAGGTCGACGATCTTTTGGTAAAGGATTGGTGCAGGGACAGCGCAATTTCCCCGACGGCTCGGCGGTAAGACTCACCGTAGCCCGTTATTACACAGCTTCAGGCAGATCTATCCAGCGCGGATATGAAAGGGGGAGGTACGATGAGTACGAAATGGAGGCGATTAATCGCTATATAGAAGGTGATTATGTCAACGTGGATACAGTCTCTAACCATCTCATCCCTTTTCAGACGACGGGGGGAAGAACTGTCTACGGTGGCGGGGGAATCATGCCTGATATCTTTGTTCCTCGCGATACAGTGGGGATAAATCCCTATTATAATTTGGTGGTGAATAACCGGTTGGATGAGAAATACGCCATGCTCTATTCCGATATGAACCGTGAAAAACTGAGTAGTTTCAATACATGGCAGGAACTTTACCGCTATTTGCGGCAACAACCGTTGTTGTTAAACTTGGTGAGCTTTGCAGATCATAATGGTATCAGGAGAAGGCCCTATTATGTGCAAGAATCGAGTGAGTTACTGGAGAACGTAATGTATGCCTATATTATTCGGAATTTCTTTGGCGAGGAAGCTTTCTGGGCTGCTTATCAAAAAGAAGATCCCCTGATTAAAAAAGGAATTGAGTTGATAGAGACAGGGAAGACTACCCTTCAATCTGTTGCGGACGAGGAGTACAAACTTAATTAAATTTTTATGAATAATTTAATACATGATTTTTTGTCGAACAGGGTTTTATCCCGTTTTACAATTTTTGTGATTGATATTTTCATAATCATTTTCTCCTGTCTCATGATGTATCTGGTGAGATACGGATTTGTCGGACTCACACCGAAGGTCAGGGCTGATGGCCTCACGTTAAGTATAATCCTTGTTTCTGTCAATTCCGTCACCTTTATAATATTCCGCACGTTTAGTGGTATCTTGAGATTTTCTTCTTTCTACGACCTGAAGAGGATCACTTATGCATTGATACTGGGCTACGCATTTACTTATGGAGTCACTATAATTCTGAAGATATATCAACCTGAGTTTTATCTGGGTAATGTTACTTTCATCTCAATATTCTTTCTCAACATGTTTTTGATGATCTTTTCGAGGATATTGACGAAAGAGGTGTATGAATTTATTACGGGGAGAGAAGTGAAACCGGTTAATGTGTTTGTCTATGGTGCGAAAGAAGCCGGCATAAGTGTGGCTAAAGCGTTGAAAGGGAACAGTGAATTTAACTATCGCGTGCTCGGATTTATATCCGATGAAAGCCAAATGGTGGGTAAGAAGCTGATGGGAATCACTATCTATGCGAATAATGAAAATATTTTCAAGATATTGGAAAGTAAAGATGTGGAGACCATCATCGTTTCACCCCAACAGATGGAGGAGATAAAGAATTCTGACTTTCTGAGTAATTTCGTAGATCATAATATCTCGTTGTTGACCACAGTGCCTTTGAACGAGTGGAAAGGGATGATTATGAGCAAGAAAGAGTTGAAAGATGTGCAGATTGAGGATCTCTTGCCCCGTGACCCGATTCATATCAACATGTTGAAAATTGCTTCAAATATTGAAGGTAAACGTGTAATGGTGACAGGAGCTGCCGGATCGATAGGTAGTGAGATTGTCCGCCAGGTAGCCAACTTCAACCCATATAGTATCATTCTTATAGATCAGGCCGAAACCCCGTTGCATGACATGAGGCTCGAGCTGAAAGAGAAATGGAGGGAAATGCGTGCCGAGATTATTGTGGCGGATGTGAGTAATGCCAGCCGGATGGAGCGTCTCTTTTCCAAGACCCGGCCGCAATATATTTTTCATGCGGCAGCATATAAACATGTGCCGATGATGGAGGATAACGTGTCGGAGTCTGTACAGACTAATGTCTTGGGGACGAGAATTGTTGCCGATCTGGCTGCGAAATATAGTGCCGATAAATTTGTGATGGTCTCTACCGACAAGGCGGTAAATCCTTCCAATGTGATGGGTTGTTCCAAAAGGATCTGTGAGATCTATATACAATCTCTGGCAAAACACATAGGGAGACATGGCAAGAAGACAACGCAGTTTATCACTACCCGCTTTGGAAATGTGCTGGGATCGAATGGATCGGTAATACCCCTGTTCAGGGAACAGATAAAGCATGGAGGGCCCGTTACGGTAACCCATCCGGAAATCATCCGTTATTTCATGACCATTCCTGAAGCTTGCCAGTTAGTGTTGGAGGCCGGTGCTATGGGGAAAGGTGGTGAGATCTATATTTTTGATATGGGTAAACCGGTCAAGATACTGGATCTGGCAAAGAGAATGATCCGGCTTTCCGGCTCGAGGAATATCAAGATAGAGTTTACCGGATTGCGACATGGTGAAAAATTGTATGAAGAGTTGCTGAACGTAGCTGAACATACCAAACCTACCTACCATGAGAAAATAATGATTGCCGATGTGCGTGAATATGAATATGAAGAGGTATACCGCAAAGTGGAGATGCTTATTCATGCCTCTTATGAATATGACGATATGCGGACAGTGAAGAGGATGAAAGAGATCGTCCCTGAATTTCGCAGCATAAATTCACCTTTCGAAGCAGTAGACCGGCTATTGGAGAAGATCGCTGAGAAAGATTCGAAGGGGTAAAGGAGTAAGAGGTTATTCGCTCAGATCGCGTTGCGTATCGCACAATGAAGTGTAATATCCCCCTTTTGCATACAATGTGGCGTGTTCTCCCGATTCTACTATATGACCCTCTTTCATCACATAGATCTCATCTGCATTCTTGATGGTGGATAACCTGTGGGCTATCACGATGGTGGTCCGGTTTTTCATCAGCTTTTCCAACGCCTCCTGTACCAGCCGTTCCGAGTCGGTGTCTAACGCCGATGTGGCTTCATCCAGAATAAGTATCTTCGGGTTTTTCAGTATGGCTCTCGCAATACTGATACGCTGGCGTTGACCACCTGAGAGCTTGCCTCCTCTATCGCCGATATTGGTTTGATAGCCTTGCTCGGTAGCCATGATGAACTCGTGGGCATTGGCAATTTTAGCCGCGCTGATCACCTCGTTTTCGGTTGGATTCTTAACCCCGAATGCGATATTATTATAAAAGGTGTCGTTAAATAAGATGGCTTCCTGGTTCACATAGCCCATCAACGATCTCAAATCCTTGACTCGCATATCTTTTATATTGATTCCGTCGATAAGGATCTCTCCTTGCTGGATATCATAGAAGCGGGGCAACAGGTCTGCCATCGTCGATTTACCGGAACCCGACTGGCCCACCAGGGCAATGGTTCTTCCTTTATCAATCTTCAGGTTTATCCCTTTGATGACCCAATCCGTCTCATATTTGAACCAGACATCCTTGTAGTTTATATAAGAGTTGAATGTGACGGGGAGGGGTTGTGCCGGATCGGTGATCTTGTTTTCGGCTGTCAGTATCTTGTCGATACGCTCCATCGATGCCAGTCCGCGTTGCACGGCATAGGCCGATTTGGAGAATTCCTTGGCCGGATTGATAATACTATAGAATATGGTAAGATAGTAAATAAATGAGGCAGCGTCGATCATGCTGTTACCCTCCAATATCAATGTGCCTCCAAACCATAGCACAATAGCAATAGTGATGGTTCCTAAGAACTCGCTCATGGGATGCGCCAACTGTTGCCTGCGTGCAATCCTGTTCGACATACGCCGGAATTCGTTGTTCCCTGTATAGAATCTTCCTGATATCTTACTCTCCGCGCCGAAGGCTTTGATCACCCTCAGCCCGCTCAGTGTCTCTTCCATCTGCGACATCAGTTCGCCCCACTTGTTCTGTGCCGTGAACGAACTCCTTTTCAGGCTTCTGCCCACACGCCCCATCACAAAGCCCATCACCGGCAGTACCACCATCACAAAAAGGGTTAGTTGCCAGCTCAATATCACCATGGTAGTGAGATAGATTAGCATGAGTATGGGATTCTTGAAAAGCATATCGAGAGAACTCATCACCGAATTTTCTACCTCATTCACATCACCTGAGACCCTGGAAAGTATGTCGCCTTTCCTCTCTTCAGTGAAGAAGCCGAGAGGGAGTGAAAGTACCTTGTTGTTGATCTGATTGCGGATATCTTTCACTACGCCGGTTCTTATAGGTATAAGGAAGTAGGAGCCCAGATAGGCGCTACCGGTCTTGAGTAATGTGGCTACAATCAGGAAGGCGGCCAACATCATTAGTGTGGTACTGCTTCCGTGTGTTTCGATCAGTTGGGTGATATACCAGTTGGCATTGTTAAGCAGAATATCCGCGAACTTTTCTCCTGAACTTCCCCACTCGATAAACGAATAGGTTTCAGTATTGATCTTGAACAGCACCCGAAGTATCGGGATAATGGCCATCAGCGAAAAAACATTCAGAATCGCTGTAAGTATATTAAAGATGAATGTCAGGACGACATACTTCTTGTAAGGAGGTAGAAACCGTTTTAATATATGAATAACACCTTTCATTTCGTTGGGCTTATTTTGTGCGAAGATAGTTATAAAATGTGATTCATTTTTCTATTTTTGTCGGATTTTCTATTTTTCATCTGTCAGCCTGAAAAAAAGATTATTTTTTTTATTGAGTTAATGGTTTGGTCTTCTTATATTTGATCCGACATAGAAGAAAATGGTGGGAAAAAGATTGATTTTTTTTGTCGGATTGTTTGGATGGTAAGAAAAGAGTCCCTATCTTTGCACCCGCTTTCAGGAAATAAGTCCTGTGGGCGAAACAGAATAAAGCGATCTTTAGGTTATTTACATATACGTTTTTAATAGAAGACAAAGCAGAGTATACAATTGACGTCCGGTGATATTTTTCCCGGCGTTGAAATTGGTACCCGTTCAATTAATAATCGGACATTACTTCTCCTGCGGGATTTTTCATGGTGATATTATTCGTCGATGATTTTCCGTTTTTTGGGGTTGTATTGTTCGACCGAGGAACTAAGATAAATCGTGAATCCGGGGGATTCTGGAGTAAGAGCTTTTCTCAGGTTGTTTGTTTTGCCGTTTTCAATATATTCATATTGGGATCCGGGTTTTTTCAAGAGAAATACAAAAAACAAATATACAACGAAGAGTTTGATCCTGGCTCAGGATGAACGCTAGCGATAGGCCTAACACATGCAAGTCGAGGGGCATCACATGAAGCAGCAATGCGGAT
>JBAYRG010000051.1:0-13107 GCA_041676805.1 Proteiniphilum sp. | reverse complement strand
GGTTAAAGCCGGATAACCCGGATAGGATAAAAGTCTATATACAGGGGATTTTATCCACTCTCCTCCCGTGGCGTCCTCCTTCAAAAGGTGTATTGAGAAACATCATCAATATTTCATAGATCTCTTTCTCACTCAGTAACCTGCCCGGCAATGCAAGTACATTCGCGTCATTATGTGCTCTTGAGAGGAAGGCTACTTCAGGAGTCCAACATAAAGCAGCGCGTACCCCCTGATGCTTATTTAATGCAATACTGATTCCTATTCCCGATCCACAGATGGCCACTCCGGGGTAACACTCGCCGTTTTCTATGGCCTTTGCCAACGGATGTGCATAATCGGGATAATCACTGCTTTCCTCTGAATAGGCTCCAAAATCTCTGTAAGGGATTTCTTTTTCCTGAAGTACTTTAATAATGAATTGTTTTGCCTTAAAGCCCGCATGGTCGGATGCTAATCCGATAGGCTTTTCTGAATTATCGAATAAAGACATGTTGATCAGTTTAAATAGGGACGGTCACTCGCCATAACCGTCAATAACCGCCCCTGTCCTTTTTATTATAACAATTTTTTTACCTGTTCGTACACATTCTTACCGGTATATCCCAGTTTTTCATCGAGCACCTTGTAGGGGGCTGAAAAACCAAAGGATCTCATTCCCCAGACTGCTCCGTCGGAACCGACCAGCCCTTCCAGGGTTACAGGAAGCCCTGCAGTAAGACCGAATTTTTTCTTTCCTTCAGGCAATACCGACTGTTGATATTCGGCTGATTGGGTCCTGAATAATCCTTCCGAGGGAACAGAGACTATCCGTACTTTCACCCCATCGGCACGCAACAGATCCGCGCCTTCCACCAGGGTGGCCACTTCCGATCCCGATGCGAGCAATATCACATCATAATCCAGATCATCCTGCACGATATAGGCACCCTTTTCGGAGTTCAACGCTTCACGGAAACGTGATTCACCTGCAGCAGGAAGGTCGGTAATGTTCTGACGGGAGAGGATCAACCCAGTAGGTGTTTCACTATTTTCCATCGCCATCTTCCATGCGACAGTCGCCTCATTGACATCGGCGGGACGAAGCACCAGCATCGAGTTTTTACCGTGATGGTTCTGCAGTTTCTCCAACAAACGTATTTGCGCCTCCTGCTCTACCGGTTGATGGGTAGGTCCGTCTTCTCCTACACGGAAAGCATCGTGTGTCCATATAAAAATAACCGGCGTTTCCATCAATGCCGCCACACGCATGGCAGGCTTCATATAATCGGAAAAGACAAAGAAGGTTCCACAAGCGGGAATAACTCCTCCATGAAGGCTCATCCCGATGCAAAGGCAGGACATGGTAAATTCTGAAACCCCTGCCTGCAGGAATGCGCCGGAGAAATCATCTTTTGCAAAGGCTTTCGTATATTTCAGGAAGCCGTCTGTCTTATCTGAATTGGAAAGGTCGGCAGATGCCACCACCATATTTTCCACCTGTTGTGCCAATTCACCCAACACCTTAGCCGATGCTGATCGGGTCGCATCATTCGGTTTCTGCTGAATAGCAGCCCAATCGATCTGTGGCAGTTCACGCGCAAACCATTTACGCTTTTTCTCCGCCAGTTCGGGGTTGGCTTCGGCCCATTCATTCAATTTCGCTCTTTTAGCCGATACGATTGTTTTCAGTTGCTTTTTCCGTCCTGCATACAATTCTTCTGACTCAGGGAAGATCACGAAAGGATTTTCAGGATCGCCACCCAGATTCTTGACTGTTTGTCCGAAATCAGCACCCGCGGCACTTAACGGTTGTCCGTGTGTGGATACCTGGCATTCAAATGAGGTGCAATCCGCCGCCAATGCTCCACGTCCCATAACGGTATTACCTATGATCAGTGTGGGTTTTTCGTTCTCGGCTTTGGCCTCTTTCAATGCGCTACGGATTTCGCCTGCGTCATTCCCATCTATCGTGATTACTTTCCAGTTCCACGCTTCATACTTTTTCGCCACATCTTCACTGGTTACCGCATCGGTAGTAGTGGAGAGTTGTATATTGTTAGAATCGTAGAACATGATCAGGTTACTCAGTCCTAAATGGCCGGCAATACGCCCTACTCCCTGCGAGATTTCTTCCTGGATACCACCATCGGAGATGAAGCTATAAATGGTATAATCCATGACATCTCCCAATCTCGCTTGTAAGAATTTTGCCGCAATGGCTGCTCCGGCAGCATAAGCATGGCCTTGTCCCAACGGTCCGGATGTATTCTCCACACCCCGCATCACATCAATTTCGGGATGGCCCGGCGTGGGACTACCCCACTGGCGGAACTCTTTCAACTCTTCTAAGGAATATTTGCCACTGAGACAAAGTACAGAATAGAGCATCGGCGACATATGTCCCGGATCAAGAAAAAAACGGTCTCTCAACTCCCATGTCGGATCTTCAGGGTCGTATTCCAGAAACTCAGAAAAAAGGAGATTGATAAAATCAGCACCTCCCATTGCTCCACCGGGATGGCCTGATTTAGCCTTCTCTACCATCGACGCCGAAAGAATTCGAATATTATCGGCCGCTTTGTTCATTAAGGTGTTATTGTCCATAAAATATCGGTAAAATATAAAGTCTTAATTTATTAATCCAGACGTGATTTAACACTGATAGGGTTATTATTTACAAAGGTAGCTTTTTTTTTAATTTGTGAACTGAAATAATTGATATGTTTGGGAGTTTTTTTGGCATGCTGTTATGAATTTTCCCGACAGGGTAGCAATTCTGACAAGGAATATTGCTACTTTTACACTCCGGCTCAGTAGTTGTCCGGCAGTTATTCAGTGGTTATCCAGTGGTTATCCGGTAGCTATCCGGTGGTTACAATTGAATAACGTGCGAAGCACAAACAATAGCGAAGTGTGTATGAGTTTAAGTAAAAACAAAATAAAATATATCAGGTCGTTGAACGAGAAAAAATTTCGCGACGAGCACAACACCTTTGTGGCAGAAGGGACAAAACTGGTTTTCGACCTTTTAGGTAGCTGTCGTTGCCAATTGATTGTCGCGCTGCCCTCCCTATTATTGGCACACCCGGAATTAAAAGCAGAAGAGATTTTCCCGGCGGATGAAAACGAATTAAAAAAAATCACTCTCCTGAAAACAGCTCCCCAGATTATAGGCATCTTCTATCGCCCATCGCAAGAGATTGAAAGAATTGATCCTCTCAGCCAATTATATCTCGTACTTGATGGCATTCAGGATCCCGGGAATATGGGTGCTATTGTCCGTATCGCAGATTGGTTTGGTATAGATCATATCATCTGCTCATACGACACGGTAGACATCTTTAATCCCAAAACCATACAAGCGACCATGGGAGCCATTGCCCGTGTAAAAGTGTTGTATACCGACATCACCACTTTCCTGCAACAATATTCACATCTTCCCATTTACGGCACTTTTCTGGAAGGAGAGGATATCTATTCTGCCACACTTTCAGACCACGGATTCATTGTCATGGGCAGTGAAGGCAGGGGTATTGGCAGTGAAACTGAGGAATGGATCAATAAGAAACTCTTTATCCCAAATTTCCCCATAGAGAGAGCCACTTCCGAATCATTAAATGTGGCAGTTGCCACAGGAATCACCTGTGCGGAGTTTCGACGTAGGATAAAATAAAAAAATCACGTATCTGAAATACGTGATCACCTAAAACAAATCTAAAAAATCTCACTCTCGTGAGAGTGGGTGGAAAACGGGGCTCGAACCCGCGACCTTCGGAACCACAATCCGACGCTCTAACCAGCTGAGCTACATCCACCATGTTTTAAATCGAGTGCAAAGGTACATCTTTTTTCTCAATTCACATACGAATTGCTGAAAAAAATTCTCTAATTTAAGGGATGGACAAATCATCCCGCACACAAAGAAGAAAGAAGAGATCTCTAAGGATCAATAAGTGCTTTCTACCGTGATCTCTTTTTCTAATCGCACCATTTTACCTGAGCTCAACATTCCTTCACCAACCACCTGATAAGTAGTCGGCGTATCTGCAGAATAAAATTCGATCATTGCTTCCCCCTTCTCCGAGAACTGCACATTCGGTTTCCAGTAAATGGTAGTACGCGAATCTACCAATGATGACTCCCTCTGCTGTTCCGTCTCGTAGGAAGGTGTATAGAATTCAGCAGGCAACTGATAACCAAGGGGTTTTATCCTGTTTATATTCATCGATATAACGTTTTTCTGTACAAATCCTCTTTTTGTCGTTATAACAACAGCGCCCTGGGTACCAGGAGAGTAGGTCATCAATCCGATATTCGACTTAAGGACAAACATACTGGCAATATCATCTATAGTGATCGATTCAATCTGGAAGTTTTCGTGATTCACATCATCAATGATAAACGCTACAGGCAAATCAGATTGGGTGGTAGTCACTGTGCCATCACCCTTGACGATCAGGCTGGGATTAGTGACCAGCAAGGTGCGGAAACTGCTCACTTTCCTTCTCTCTATTTCTTCTTCAGTAATTAATCCCGACGCATGGATCGGAGAAAAGAACATCGATTCGCTGTAACTTTCCTTATGTTGTGCCGTTACCACCACCTCATCCAGCATAATGGTACGGATACCATATTTTTGGCTGTACTCTTCATTGGCTTTCTTCATATAAGCGTCCAGATCAAATTCTTCCGACTGACCAGTCTTCAGGGCCTGCATCGGAATAGTGGAGTACGCGTCATCAGGAAAGGTCTCCGTGTCGAGATTGATCATGTTGCGTCGCCCTCCTTTCTTGCTTAACGATTGCACCGTGATCTCGGTATTTTCGGGATACTCCACTTTGAACAGGAACCGCCCTTTCTCATCCGCAATCGTCGTTTCTCCACTATACAACGTATCCAACGTAGCATACAGGCTAATCTCACCCTCTTTCAAGCTACCAAACAGAACTTCCGATTTTCCACTTATCTCCTGGTATTCTTCAGGAAGATATTGATCAGGAAGAGCAATTTTCCCTTTAAGCACTTCCGGTATATTGTATCGTCTCCAGCCCTGGGTCAACATCAATGCATCAAGTCCATTGACATCAACAATATCATTGCCATCAAAATAGGAGGCAGGCGACTCTATAAAACCTTTTAGTTCTGAAGAGAGTAAAAACGAGGAAAGGATATTATTTGTCGTGTCCTTTGGAACTGCACTCTTATCCGTCACGGAGACAGCGATATTATCGGAGAAGGTGATGGAGTCGGAATCTGTCACCTTGAGCTGCAACTTTACAAGCTCTCTCCGTTTATAGGTCGGCGCTGAGAATTCGGCCTTCGAATCGGCAAAGTCATTCTTATTAAGATTGAACAACATCCGTTCACTGAGAATTTCATGTTGGTTATTCAACAGCAAAATACTTATAGTGCCACTCGGAAGTTTGTCAGATGTGAAAGAATAGGCTTTTGACGGATCATCCCAGGATTGATAGAAATAGACAACCCCATTGCGGTGAATGAGAATAAAGAGTGAATCAAGCTGTGCCGCATTGCTTCTCAACAAGGAGACCAGTCTCCGATCCTGGTCGGCAAATGCAACCGATAACGTTTTCGAGCGGATATCGGCAAGAGGGAGCTCAATCCGTTTTGTCTCACTCCTTCCGGTCTTGCAAAGAGCGTAATAACTTTCATTTGCGACAGGTGTAAAATCGAAAAAACCCATACCCAATTTCATTGAGCTGAAATCCACAATAGGCACATTTTCAGAGTTATATATCGTTCCGGTAATCTCTTCGCTTAATCCCGAACCATTAATCGCCTTGAAACCCACCCTACATTCCTGATCGGGAACAAGATAACCTCCTTCGGGATGGAAAGTGACATCAAATTCGTTCGCATCATACGGAATAGGATAATACTTGTTATATTTTCGTCCCTCATGGACAACACTTAAGAGCAAATTGGGACTACTTCTTTTTTTCGTCATGGTGAAGTCCCATTTGTAATGGTTCCTCTTGTCCGGTGATATTGTCCTCGCGGTCTCATCCGAAAGCTTCAACGTCACAATCTCTGGGGTTATGGTATCTTTGCTTGCCGGCGACACAAATCTGAAATTCGCGTTTACCCTGTTTCCATTTACCTCAAAATGGGGCAGAGCCTCAAGCTGCAAGGAATAGGGATCCAACACCTGGATAGTCTTCTTGAAGAAAGCCTCGTTTCCCTGGTTTCTCATATAACGGGTGTATGCCCTGATGGTATAACTCCCCTCGGGAAGCTCCTCATCCAGATCGAGATGACCGGAGTAGACTCCGACAGCGTCAGGTCTGATTTTAATCCTTTGTATCAATTGATTAAAAGGATCAAAGAGTTCCACATAGATATATCTGCTTAAGAAAGCAGGTATATTGGAACTAGCCTCAACCATGTGGCTTCTAAACCAGACACGTTCACCCGACAGATAGACCGGTTTATCCGTCTGCACATATAATTTTTCATGAGGAAACATGGCCAGCTGTTCCGCAAACCGGCTAATCACCTCATTGGTGCCTTGGGCAAAAACGGCCCCGTAAATGATCAGAAAGAAAAAAAAAGATATCAACTTCCTCATGATAATAGGGATTTGCGGCAAATATAACCTATTTTTCCAAAAGAATAATAATATTTTTTTGTATTTTTGCCTTAAAGTTGTTTTACATCAAAAAATGAATCGACTGTGTCAAAGAAAGTCAAACTGTCCGTATTGGGAATATCTTTCAGTCAGGTGCAAGCCGGCGCTTATGCGCTTATCTTCGCCGAAGAGAATGGTATCCGCCGGTTACCGATCGTAATTGGTACACCTGAAGCGCAATCCATCGCTATCGTAATGGAAGGAATAATCCCGCCAAGACCTCTTTCGCACGACCTGATATGCACTATCTGGAAAGAAATGGGAATTAAACTGTTGGAAGTATTGATTCATAAGTTTGAGGACGGCGCGTTCTTCTCCGAACTGTTATTGCTGCAAAATGGCAAAGAGTATCGCATCGACTCCCGCACTTCCGACGCAGTAGCTTTAGCCATACGCACCCACTCCCCCATCTTCACCACAGAAGATATCATGCAGAATATGGCCATTGTTTTTGATGAACAGGCACCCGCAGGTTCAACCGAACCGGAAAATAGTGAACCTGCTCAGGGAGATCAGGAATTATCTGATCTACGATTGGATATACTTAAAAATCGCCTTGATGACGCAGTGAAAGAAGAAAACTACGAATTGGCCACCCGTCTACGGGATGAAATAAACCGGAGGGAAAATAAATCCTAAATATAGGCCTATGGCTGACGCACTCTTCTTCTCCGCCGATATCCGGTTAAGTTCCCTACTCCCCGAACAGGAATCGCAGCACTGTGTAAAAGTCCTCCGTATGCGTGAAGGCGACAGATTAACCGTCACTGATGGGAAAGGATTTTTTTATGAATGCATACTGCTTCAAGCCAATCCGAAGCAATGCATGGTGAGTATTCAAAATAGTATTGCACAACAAAAAGGGTGGGACTTTAGTCTTCATATCGCTTTTGCTCCCACCAAACAGATGGAACGAAACGAATGGTTTGTGGAAAAAGCCGTAGAGATAGGGATTGATACGATCACGCCCCTCTTCTGTCACTATTCCGAACGTAAAGAGATCAAAACAGAACGGTTGGAAAAAATTGCCGTTTCGGCAATGAAACAGTCACAACAGGCCTATCTCCCCAAAATTGAAAAAATGACAGCGATCAGAGATATTATTTTCCAACCCTTCAATGGAAAAAAATATATAGCCCATTGCTACGATCTCCCCAAAGAGCCCCTTACGCAACTCTACAAAAAGGGAGAAAACGCGCTTATCCTCATCGGGCCCGAGGGAGATTTCAGTCAGGAGGAAGTAGAAACAGCCATTGCTGCCGGATTTCAACCCGTCACACTCAGTGAGTCGCGGCTCCGGACAGAGACTGCCTGTCTGGTTGCCGCACATACCACACATGTAATCAACAACTTATCATAAATACTTTACAGATATGAAGAAGATAATTATCACATTTTCAATAAGCCTGATATTGCTGGCTTCAGGCTGTAAAAGCGAAACTGCTAAAAAAGAATTACCAAGAATTGCCATTGCAGGACTTGCCATTGAATCCAGTACATTTTCACCGGCAGTGACCCACGAAGAGGCGTTCAACGCACGTATTGGAGAGGATATTTTCTCCTACTACCCTTTTATGTCTCCCGATTCAGGAATCATCCACCGTGCCGAATGGCTCCCTACCCTTCGCGGGCATGCCATGCCGGGAGGTATTGTCACACGGGAGGCCTACGAATCGTTAGTGACAAAAACGCTAAAAATGTTGAAAGAGAGATTGCCTCTGGATGCCATTTTCTTCGATATCCACGGAGCGATGAGTGTGCAGGGGTTGGATGATCCTGAAGGTGATTTCCTGATGCGTATTCGTGATGTGGTAGGCACCAATGTATTGATATCCACTTCAATGGATCCACACGGCAGTGTAACACACCGTCTGGCGCAAAACAGCGACCTGATCACCTGCTATCGTCTCTCACCCCACGAGGATGCCATTGAAACGAAAAAGAGGGCTGTCACCAACCTGCTCGACAGATTAGAAAGGGGTAAGGGAAAACCGGCGTATAAAGCATGGATCCGAGTACCTATCCTACTTCCGGGTGAACAGACCAGCACCCGCATCGAACCGGGCAAAACCCTTACCGGGCAAATACCCGGCCTGTTAGATGGCGACAAGGTGATCGATGCTTCGGTATGGTTGTCTTACCCTTGGGCCGACGCGCCACGCAACAGCGGAATCGTGATGGCGTATGGAGACGACAAGGAAGCGGTAGCACAAGCGGCTGAAAAATTAGCGAACTATTTCTGGAACGTACGGTCAGCATTCGACTTTGTAGCTCCCACTACCTATCTGGATGACGCATTGACACAAGCACTTGCAAGTGACAAAAAACCATTTATCATCAGTGACATGGGAGACAATCCCACAGCCGGTGGCGCCGGAGATGTCACCTGGACACTGCACGAACTCTTCAAACGTCCCGAATTCCGTGCTTCCGGAGGTAAAACATTGATCTATGCCTCCATCCCCGGTGCTGAGTTGGTCAAAAAAGCCATTGAAGTTGGCGTTGGCGGACAAGTAGACGGCCTGGCCGGTGCAGAAGTAGACAATCGTTATGCTCCACCGATACGACTGAAAGGAGAAGTAACCGCCATCGATGAAAATGCCACCAACTCCAAGGCAGTAGTGAAAAGCGGCAATATCTACACCATTGTAACCGAAAAGAGAACAGCCTACCACTACGAGAAAAACTTTACCGATCTGGGATTAAATCCAAGGGAGGCTGATATCTTAGTGGTGAAAATAGGATATCTCGTACCCGAACTGTGTGACATGCGTGCCGATTGGGTAATGGCGCTCACTCCCGGTGGTGTGGACCAGGACCTGGCGAGGCTTCCCTACGAACGGGTTCAACGCCCTATCTACCCACTCGATCCCGATATGGCGGATCCTGACTTGAGTGCCGTATTTATTCCATCGTCTGATGAAATAAAAAGATAAAACCTTTAATTATTAAAGAAAAAAAATGATATGAAACGAGCATAATAACCATTATCACACAAGATGATGATTAAAGCGAGTTCCATACGATACATTTGAAAGTCAATAATTTTAATCGTATGAAACGAGCATGAGAATTGTTCTCACACAAGAACATGACTAAAAGCGAGTTCCATACGACACCTTTGAAAATAAATAATTTTAGTCGTATGAAAATGCAATATGACAAAGAGGTGGATGCTCTCTATATAAAATTATCCGAAAATAAGATTGTGGAGAGTGAAGAAAAAGAAAACAACATTGTGTTGGATTACGATAGTGAAAAAAATATTGTAGGAATCGAAATTCTCTATTTCATCAAAAATCACAAACAATCAATTTTTCCGGTGTTCAAAGAAATTGAGGAAGCGGTTTGGAAAAGTGAAATAGCAGGATAATTTATTGAGTGAAATAATGACCAAGAAGGAGCGTTATAAGAAAGTAATCGACTGGTTTTTAGAAAATTCAGAATCGGCAGAAACGGAGTTGCGTTATCAAAACGATTATCAATTGCTGGTGGCGGTGATACTCTCCGCACAATGTACTGATAAACGGGTGAATATGGTGACACCCGCCTTGTTCGAAGCGTTCCCCATCCCTGAGGTGATGGCAGCTTCGACTCCCGAAGCAGTCTTCGAGTATATCAAATCCTGCTCCTATCCCAATAACAAAGCGAAGAATCTGGTCGGGATGGCAAAAAAACTGCTCTCCGACTTCGGAGGTGAAGTACCGAATGATATCGACTCATTGCTTACCATCCCCGGCGTTGGCCGCAAAACAGCCAATGTGATGCTGGCGGTGGCATTCGATAAACCCGCCATGCCGGTAGACACCCATGTTTTCCGGGTAGCCAACCGTATCGGGTTGACTAACAACTCCAAAACGCCACTTGAAACGGAACGGGAACTGGTAAAATATATTCCTTCGGAGTTACTTTCAAAAGCACATCACTGGCTTATCCTACATGGACGATATATCTGTGTGGCAAGAAAACCGAAATGTGAAATCTGTGGACTCAGTCCGTGGTGCAAGTATTACGATAAACACTTCGGATCGGGCATGATGTCGAACAAGATGATAGAAAAAAATCAGAAGTCTATGTTGTAAGAAAATTTTGGGCTGCAATCGATATTAACTACCAACTAATCAGCAATATCTCTACCATACACAGGAAAGGCCGATATCCTTAACCGTGCGGCGCCCATTGGAATTAAAGTGATGTTGTCGGCCTCTTCCGCAAAGGTTCTGTTCTCCTTGATAGGTAATTCACCCGTCAATCCGGACTCATCTATTTTCCATTGGGCCAGCTTTTTCCCTTTGGCTTTAATCTCAATGGGTGCATTTCCCACCGTAAATGGAAAATTATCGGAAGACCATACTTTTTTTACCACTTCAAAATTGTCTTCCAACGGGACAGAGTCATCTATTACCAATCCATAGTTCCAATCGCTGCCGGGATAAATCTCGTAACTGAGCCATTTGGACGGATCGGCGTTCTTTTGCCATTTGGAATCGCCTATCGCTGTTTCCACGCTACTTACCTCCTTGTATTCTTCTTTGATTTTCAGAGAGAATGTCAATGGTCCGTAGTGGATGCTGCGACTATCCAGATTGGCGTGCCATACCGATTGTGATAATTTCATCGGTACATTCAAAACAATTTCGTCTCCGTTTTTCCATTCCCGCTCTATACATACATATTTACCGATTGCTAATTTTTCGGCAGCTGTTTTCCCGTTTATGGTGACGGAAGGATCTGATGCCCATGTTGGTACCCTGAAATAGAAGGGAAACGTAACTTTACCCGATGTTTTAATCCTGAATCGGATCGATTCTTCAAAAGGATAATTGGTCTCTTCAATAATCTCCACGGCTTTGCCACCCGCCACTTTTACCTTCGCCTCACATGCGCCATAGATGGCTGCAGCAATACCATTGTCAGAGGTAGCCATAACAAGATGCTCAATAAAGTAAGGCCATCCCTGTCCGTGATTATGCTGGCAGCAACGGCTGCTGAACGGGTTCATCGCCAGGAAAGGTCCTCGGTTATCGATGCCGGGATGATGATTTTTTGAGTCGCTGACGGTATGATTCGGAGACGTAATATAGCGCAACGATTTAAAGTCGGGCATCACCGATGCCGGATAGGAGTTGAACGCCACCTCTTCACAATGCTCGGCCCAAAAGGGATCACCTGTCATCTACAGTAAAATTTCATTGGACGCCATCTGCTCCACAAACCCGCAAGTTTCGGTACCCTGTCTCGGATCAATATATCCCATCCTCGCATTCTCATCAGCGCCAAACATCCCCCCCGGGACCTGTCCGAATGTATTCCGGATTAAATGATGCACATTATAAGTAGCCATTAAATCGGCAGAGTCTTTGGAAAGCATATAATAGGTGGCCGGTTCCCTGAAGCATTGGGCAATATTCACATTGTGCCAATTGGGCAACGTAGAACGCTGTCTCCAGTCAGCCGTATTCCGGTCTGTTTTCTCCGCCAATTCCAGTAGGAATTGATCTCCCGTAATATTGTAGAGCCAAAAAATACTCCACAGGTTATCTCCACCACGGCTGTTCTCCCAATAGTCTTTCAGGAACATTTCCTCGGGAAGTGCCAACTGCCAACGAAAATAAGCGGTCATAAGGTCAATAACCCGTTGATCACCCGAATACTCGTAATAAGACTGTAGGCACCAGATCATGATCATATTTCCCCATAAGTCGGGTTTACCGTTCCGTTCGATATAGGGTCCAAAATAGCCATCCTCCCTTTGGCTTTTAAATACAGCCTCGAGCCATACCTTCACTTCGTCGATCATCTCCTTGTCGTCGAGGATATAAGCCATATTGCCAAACCCTTTCAGCCAGTAAGGGAGCTCTTCCCAGCCGTAATCATTGCCGGTTCCCAACCACGCATTATTTTCTTTATCGAACCATGCGCTTATCTCACCCAGTCGACCATTGAGTCCATCCTTTTGCAATTCCAGAAAGCGCAGTATCCATCCCTTAGGTTTCACGTCACCGACCGGCAGTTTGATAAAATGGCGCGGCAACAGTGGCGCCTTATTTTGTATATAGTCGGGGTTGAAAGCTTGGGTATTCGGCCTCTCCACGATGGAGATCTTTGTCTTATCCGCGGAAAATGCGGAAAGAGAGACCAACAAAAACAAACATGCTAAAAATCGATTTCCATTTTTTAAATTTTTCATCTGATTAAAGTTATTTAGTAAACAATAAAAAATAAGTTGGGACATTTCTCAAGCAGCAAGGATCGATAGTTTCACAGACAAGCAAGGCCCTTGAGAGGGCCTTGAAACCCCTATCCTTTTAAGCCTAAAAACGCCCTGTAAATTTAATATAAATAATTGATTATTGACTATATATAATAATAAATCTGGAGAAGATTTTGTAACTTTAAACATCAACAACAACGTTTTAAAGTGACTAAAGAACCCCCTCCAGAAATACTTACGCCAGAAGATATGGCGCATATGTCCT
>JBAYRG010000050.1:0-13143 GCA_041676805.1 Proteiniphilum sp. | reverse complement strand
GTTTCTCGAGAAAGGAACTGAATAATCCGGAGTTGATTTCGGATGAAGCCACCCCTTCCATATTTGTCCCGATCGTGGTTTCCTTGTTCTCGATATTCTTGAATTCCAGAATGGGAATATGGAAAAAAGCCAGGGAAGGCAAGGGTTGGTTATTATTTTCAACGGTATACATCTCACTTGCCTTACGATACCATGTTATCTGGTCGAAATGGATCCAGTCGTAATGGCCATACTTATGTGCTGATGGTTTATTATTAGAATCAAGACAATAGAGCACAGATACTGTTTTTGCTCCATCGGAACTTATTATCGGAAGTGCATAATTTCCACATCCGGTCATTTTTTCTCCTTTCTTTCCGATAAAATAGGGCAGATTTTCTATAATATCGAATACTTCTTCACGGGTCACCCCGGTTTCGGCATCATGATTTCCCAACACAACTGCCCAAGGGACCTTTACCTCTTCAAATATTCTAGCCACGGCCAGCCAACCATCTCTTGCCGGAGGTGAGGTCACCACGTCTCCGGTTAGCATTGCCAGATCAGGTTTCTCTGTGGATAACACATGTTGAATGACTGCCACAGTTTCAGCACAACCGGAAGAGTTGTTGTTCCAGTGAAGGTCGGTAAATTGGACGATCTTAAACTCTCCGTTGGCGTTGAAACTCAACCTTATGTTTTCCTGCCCGAAACAACACATTGTTCCGACAACCATCAACAAGGCAAGAAATAGAACTATATTTCTTTTCATCTTCATATGTAATTTATAAATTCAATAATTCTTTCATTTTATGAAATATCTCCGTATTGTTATACACTCCACTGAAATTTTTGGAGTTGGGACTATAGGCAAATACCGGAATCATGGTGGATGTATGGTCGTCGATGACATGATAACCGAGAACCAACCCTGTTTCGGTATCCCCATCAATTAATGTCAGTCCTCGGATTTTATGGCCAGCCGTTTCTATCACTAATGTTTCCTTGTTACTATCGGTAGATTCAAATGTCTTCGCCACCTTCATATCGAAACTCAGTATTTTACCATCAATACTAGTGGGGAGTAAGTATGACCAGCATAATCTATTTTAGCACCTTTATCCTGTGCTATTTCTGCTTGTGTGTCTGTACCACTCAAATGCGTATGAGAAAAACCGATAACGGCCGAATCGCTGTAATGATAACCTGAACAGGCATCCCAATCATCAAAACGTGTAGCAAGATTTTACCGAATCATTTGTTACTCCCTCATATTCTATAAACAGGATGATAGAAAGTACAATGTAACCATACTTTTCAAAGTTTTGCATATTTTTCCCTTTCGTCTTATTCGCTCACTTGCGAAACTACTTCCACTTCAAGTTCAGTCAATATGAATCCTTGGCTCAACATATCGACCAACATTCTATTCTTGAGCGTTAACTCATCTCTGTCTAAATGCTTTCTCTCCGGGAATCATCACCCAAAGAATATATATATCTATTCTTATAAGATGATGATTACCAGAAAGATTAGAAAATCAAATAAACATGCGTACAGTTTAACTATCAATTCACTATATTTATCGAATTCAAGTTTTAAATTGCATTTTATCGTTGCCGTTGTAATTTTTTCACTTGCAATTCATCCAAAGCTTCACTCCAGAAGGCTACTTCCGCCACATCCATCTCGGCATCGTCACCGTCATTGTCGCCGAAAAGTATTACTTTCTCCAACAAAGCGAAACGATCGTCCACAACTATTCCACTTAAGTCTGTAACATCACGGATTAGTTCTCCATCCAGATAGAATCTAAACCATTCACCTGTTTTCACAGAGATTACCAGTCGAAACCAGTTATCAGGATTAACTACATTCCCTGAATAACCAGTGGTACCCACTCCGATGGCTCCAGAAGTATTGATAAATAATTCAGCATCACTGCTATTATCCAGATCGGTTTGGTAAAAAGAGTACCATAGACCTAATTGCGGTATTTTGAAGTCAATCATAATGGTATATTCATTTACTTTTGTGCCTCCTCCATTGGGTTCAATACCATGAAAAGCCTCAAGATGATTCCCTTTTGCAATTCTCATAGCCTTGTTCCCACTTTGTGGACCATCCACCGAAACAAATTCCGACCCAATTAAAATCAGATCCTCACCTATTTCTGCTTTTCCCATGTCTACAGGATCATCAAAAAGCCACGATGATTTTTTCGGAGGAATTACAATAGGATCGGTAATTGTTACGGGAATTGATTTTTGTAGTTTCTCTTTTTTTACAATAATGTTCGTACTCCCTTCTCCAACCGCCTCAACAACCCCGAAACGGGTTACTGTGACAATATCCGGATTTTCCGAAATCCACTCAAACTCCTGATCTGTAGCATCTATTGGGACAGGAATAGCGATAATTTGAGTCCGCAGTCCCAAATAAAGAGAGATTGAACCAGGATCTACCTGTATATCGTTCATTTCAATAATCTTATCTTCACATGACACTAAACAACAACTAAAGATAAGAATCCAAAAAACTTTTATTAAATCAGTTATTTTCATAATTTTTATCATTATTGGAGACTTTAAATCAAAGAAGACCTAATAACCTTGATTCTGTTTGAGTATTTCATTCGATTTTGCAATTTGTTCTGATGGGATGGGAAAAACATGATGTACATTTGGATTAAACGTTCTGGCTGGCCAACATTCTATTTCTTCGACACGTTCAAATACGCCATTGTTCAGAATCGTTTTAACTCCATGCAAAGGTTTTGCATAAATTGTCCGAGCGTCACCCCAACGAACCAGATCAAAATGGCGACTTGGCAAGAATTCAAAAGCCAGCTCACATCTGCGTTCGTTCTTTAATTCTGCCTTGGTAGCATTGCTATCTTCGAGCAAACCAGCCCTTTTACGAATCCGATTCAACAAAGATTTAGCCTCCCCATCACCTTCACCATTCTTCCATATCAGTGCCTCTGCTTTCATCAGTAGTACATCAGCATAACGCATCACAACCGTACCCAATTCATTACTTTGGTTATTTCCACTGGTATTCACCACAGTACCAATACAATCAGCCGCTTCAAAAATAGACATAAACTTCCGGTTTGTCATTCCTGAGGTCGAAGATACCTCTGAAGGATTGATCGCCCAATGGATATCCCTACCCACAAAAGTGATGTGCTGATTGGGAAATAAAATCGTGGCATCACGACGTATGTCTCCCGGCTCGTAAGCTTTATACAACTCTAATGTCGGTTGAAAATAGCCCCAGGTATTAAATATCCCGAAGCCACCGTTCTGGAAAAACATGCCATGAAATTTTGGACCTTCGGTTGCATTCCCCAAAATTGAATAGATATACTCTTCACTAAAATTATTTTCCCTACGGAAAAGCTTGGTGAAGTCCGGAAATAGATCCCGTTTATCCGCACCTGTCAAATTGATGACCTTATCGCACATCTCAATGACAACATCGAAATATTTATTGTCGTATTGAGAGGCATAAAGTGCGGCACGCGCGGCAAAAGCCCAAGCTGCAGCCTTATGGGGACGCCCATAATCAGTCTTTGCCTGTTCCGACAGGGCCGGCAATAAGTCACCCGCTTTACGTAGGTCACTAATGATTAAATCATAATTCTCAAGAACAGAGGCAGGACGAGGCATATCCAATTCATCAACCGTTGTCTCTTCAGTGACGATAGGTATTCCTCCATTTGGGCCATTATCCCCATACCAGGGGGCCAGCCATAAATAGGCATACCCCCGGAAAAAATGACCTTCGCCAATTCCCCTGTTTTTCAAGGTTTCGGATACATTCATATCCGGCACATAGCGTATCACATCATTTGATCTGGCTATAAGCTGATAAAAACGAGGCCACGTATCACTTACATCTAAACCACTATTCGCAGCCATCTGGAAGTTTTTGCATGCATCCGCAGCTGCATAGACGCGCCCAGTCACCATATCATCACTGCAGTTCTCGAACCAATACACACCGCGCCCAGTACTTCCTTCCCAATATGAATAATCATAAAAAACATTTAATGCAGCTTTCAAATCATCTTCTGTTTTCCAGAAAGTTTCAGAAGTAATTGGGCCATAAGGTTGAAATTCCAAAAAATCACTACATCCATAAAAGAAACAGATTAGCAATAGGATCGGATCTGTTTTATAGTATTTATTTAAATTTTTCATACGTTTTATTAAATTAAAAGTTTACATTAATCCCAATGTTTAATTTTCGAGAGACAGGATAGGCTCCGGCATCAATACCATTGTTTGAGACTTCAGGATCAAATCCGGTATATTTCGTGAAGGTAAATAGGTTTTCAGCCCCCATGTACAGGCGGAGCCTGAGATCACCCATTCCGATATTCTGCATAATGTTCTGTGGTAAGATATAGCCCAAAGTGACATTTTTCAACCGAAGATAACTTCCATCCTCGAGGAAAAAATCAGATACATTCCCAAAATTACCATTCGCATCATCGAACAGGGATAAACGCGGAATATCCGAACTCTTATCATATGTCCAAGAATCCAGTACATCGGCCAACATATTGTTTCCTTGTTGTCTTCCGGTTAATCCCATCATGCGGAATCCATTATATATCTTCACACCGGCAATTCCCTGGAAGAAAAACTGAAAATCGAACCCGTTATACTCAAAGCCTCCCCCGAATCCAAACGAAGCTTTAGGTAAATAACTCCCCATATATTGCCGGTCTTCATCATTGATGATTCCATCATTATTATAATCCACATATTTTAGATCTCCCGGGCGGGCATTGGGTCTGATAAGTGTTGTTTCTCCTGTTTCTGGATTTGTATAAATGTGATTATTAATATCTTCCCAAGTCTGGTAAATACCATCAGTTTTAATTACCGCATAAGAATACCAAGGCTCACCCACCTTCGATCTGAGCGGTTTTTGGCCATTAATTGTGGTTCCATGCTCCAAAATATCGCGTGAACCTAAATCTTTAACTTCACTTTTGACAAAGTAACAATTACCAAACAGGTTGAAAGTAAACCTATTAATAGTTTTCCGGTAATCTGCACTAAATTCCCATCCTGTATTTAAAACTCTACCAACATTTCCCCTGGGTTCCGAAGGATATCCGGCAGCCGGCGGCAAAGGCTTGGAGTCAATTAAATCTTTTGTAACCTTATAAAAATAATCTGTTGAAAAGTTTAGAGAATTAGACAGTAAAGCAACATCCAATCCTACCCCTGATTGCTCGGTGGTTTCCCATGTCAGGTTACGATTAATCAGTGTGGATAAATACTTTCCATAAATTGCCTGGTCTAAATTTTCTCCTAAAGCGGCAGGCCATCCCGTTGATACAATTTGCGCGATATACGAGTAACGGGGGACTAAGTCGCAGTTACCTACTTGTCCCCAACTTGCCCTAACTTTTAAGAGATTAATCAAACTGTTGTTGAAAAATGACTCGGAAGAGATTTTCCATGAACCGGACACTGCAGGAAATACTCCCGAATTGTTTTCCGGTGCTAATTTAGAAGTCACGTCACGGCGCAAACTCGTTGTTATAAAATAGCGGTCAGCATAAGAATAGCCGATACGTCCCAGCATAGAGATCATTGACTCATCCCAGATGGACTCTCCGGGTTTTGTTTTACCCCAATCGTTAGCGTTACCTGTAATGGTATAAAATGGATCCTCTCGATCATAACCATAAGTCCATACATTGTTCCAACGGGAATGAATTCTTCTCATAGTGTAGCCTCCCAACGCACTTATATGGTGTTTGTCAAATACTTTGGCATAGGAGGCTGTTGTTTCCCATAGCCAATTTTTTCTCCACGTCGAGGAAATTTCTTTCGAGTTTTCCGGATTGGGACGGCCATATTCATAAATAATTGGATAAAACCCCTCATAACGACTTGAAGATAACGATGCTGTAAAATCAGACCGAAGTGTCAGATTATCAATTGGCTTAATTTCTATCGATGATGTGGAGCTAAAATTGGCACTTGGCCTGTATTGGCGCAATCGCTCCAATTCCGCCACAGGATTTCGAATTTCTCCATATCCTGACACACCCTTGTCCACAGCCCATCTCGGGATTGTACCTCCAAAGAGAGGATCATCCATGGAATCATACATTAGATTTCCTTCTTCATCCCTTTCGTACACAGTTGCTGCACGGGGATAAAAAATGGCGCCGATTAATACCCCTTCATGTGAATTATTCCATACATCGCCTTGTCCGTTGGAATATTGGAATGTGCCACGTTGACTGAAATTCAACCATTCTCTGATTTGAAAATCAAGATTAATTTTAGCACCCATTTTTTCACTGTACGTATTTATCAAGATCCCTTCGTTTTTATCATATGAGAAAGAACCATAACCTTTTAGAGACTCCGTTCCTCCAGACAATGACACTGCATAATGATGTAGATGTCCTGTCCTAAAAACCTCATCAATCCAATCGGTCCGCGTCACATTTCCATACGGATAACGGGAAGAGTCGGCAACTAAAGGGAGGTCTCTTTTCGTGATCGATGCATCTACGGCATCTTTCCATACCTGATTTAATTCTTCAGAAGTAAGAGCTTGAGGAAGTCTCCAAGGATTCTGAAAACTATGAGAAACATTCGCCTCTACTCTTACCTTTCCTGATTGTGCTCGTTTCGTGGTAATGACAATTACCCCTCCTGAACCGACGGAGGCACCATAAATTGCGGCAGAAGCTGCATCTTTTAATATTGTAATAGATTCAACATCCTCAATATTATATATTCCTCCAGGCACTCCGTCAACTACCCATAAAATACCATCACTATCACGTGAACCTTTTCCCCGAATATTATAGATAGCCCCAGCTAATGGATCTCCACCCGAAGATTGTATAGTCAAACCGGGCAATTGTCCCTGTAACATTGAATTGAGGTTTGCCGGGCGACTCTTGATTGATTGATCAAATTTTATTGTTGAGACTGCTGTTGATAAATCTTCTTTGCGAGTACTACCATAACCAATTACTACAAGTTCTTCCAATGATTGTGTGTCTTCCCTCATGATGACATCAACAGTGGTTCTACCTGCCGTATTAATTTCCTGATCCAGATAGCCGATATAAGATATATAAAGCACAGCTTCTTCTTCCACCCTAAGAGAATAGTTTCCGTTTATATCGGTTATCGTACCGTTTGAGGTACCTTTTTCAATAATATTAGCCCCGATAAGAGGATCCCCTCTTTCATCGATAATTCGTCCGGTAATCTGTCTTCTTTGTTGCTGTTGAGCTTCAGTTATTAATTCTGAAGCAATCCATCCCTTCTCTTTCGGGTGCAAAATAATTTGTGTGCCTTTTACTTCATATTCCACATTCTTCTTCTCAAATAATCGATTCAATATGGAAGCAATTGATTCATCCTTAGCCTTGATATTTGTCTTCCTATCTACATCTACTAATTTACTGTTATACAGAAAATAGAATTCTGAACTCTCTTCTATGGTCTGCAAGATCTTTTCGATAGAGCTATTTTTCATATTCAGCGAAATCTTTGTCTGCTGAGAATATGTCTGCTCTGAATGTAACTGAAAGGCAAACACGCACAATAATAGAAGTGTCATCCTCATGACCAGTGGAATTTTATCTAATAAATCATAAAGGATATATATCCTTTGTTTATTCAATGGATTAGTCATATTTTTACATTGTTATTAAATTTATGATGATAAGTTTAGTAGCTTGTTTGTTGGTCAGGTGAGATTTTCCAACAAAACGAATCGGGGAGAATGTATTGAACATTCTCCTTTTTTCTCGGGTATACCGGATATTATATTCTCATAAAGTTCCTCCTTTAATTTTTGGAATTAATTATTCAAGACTCTTTATAGTCACAATTTTATGGGTAAATGTATTGTTATCCCTCTTTTCTTGCTGAGATATGGAATAAGTGATCGGCGCCGATCTTTTTAAGAGATCCAGGATATCTTCCAGCGTTTCATCGGTAAAAGTAGCGGTATATTCATACTCTTTCAACGTATCACCTTCCAGCCGTATGACTACCCCGAACTTATGAGCGAGTTTTTGCGCGATAGTTTCGAGTTTCTCGCGACGGAATACCATTTTTCCCTCTTTCCAGACCGTTTCCACATAAGTATCGGCCTCTATAACATTCATTTCCCCTGTTTGTGGATTTAAAACAGCTTTCTGCCCTACCATTAGCATCTCTTTTTTCATCGAACGGGCAGCCTCCACTTCAATATTTCCACGAGTCAAAGTTACATGATATCCCGGTTCATCGCTATAGGCATTTATATTGAACTCGGTACCATAAGCACTCACAACAATATCATCCGGCATCACCACATTAAAACGGTTTTTCTTGTCGGCAGCTACTTTGAAATAGGCTTCTCCCGATACCTGCACGATCCGCTCTTTTCCGGTGAACTTCTGCGGATAGGTCAACTCGCTCTGGGCGTTGAGCCATACCTCGCTGCCGTCGGACAATACCACCTTAGTAACCATACCGGGAGCCGAAGCAAGGGTAACCATCTCCAGCTGGGCAGTATTCAACATGGGGTGTACCACATATTGGTGCAGTAAAAATAAAGGAAGCAATATGGCGGCCGCTGTCCGTGTAATATTCCACGCTTTTACACGGAATTTGAGAAACATAATCCTATGGGATAGACGGTCCCATGCTTCTGTTGTATCAATCTCCTTTTGTTTCCTGAGATTCTCAGACAGATCATAAAGAGATTTTCTTATATCATTCATTTTCAACGCACATTAAGTGATCCTTCATCTTCAAAGGCATATCCGATAAAGATATTTTATGCCTTTTTCTATTTACTTGACGTATGAGAGGAGAAATACCCTATGGGAAAAAGAGCCAAGATACAAGAGCCAAGATACAAGAACCAAGATACAAGAACCAAGATACAAGAACCAAGAACCAAGATGCAAGACAGGAATTTTCGATATCAGGAACGACAAACATCTTGCAGTGGCAATAACAAATATCTTGTAATAATAATGATAGATATCTCGCATTACTATTGATAAATATTATATCTTTGTATCGGAAAGGAGAAATTTGATGATATCACAACAAACATTCAACAGAGTTATTGACTCACAACTGAGTACATTTAAGCAAAAAACATTGGGTATAGAGCGTGAAAAATTATCGGAAATACCCAACTCTACAGGATTTGCAAGTATTATCACCGGGATACGACGATGCGGGAAAAGCACGCTTCAATTGCAGATACAAGAAAAATATTTTGCCAATGAAGGCCTTCATCTTCATTTTGAAGATCCCCGGCTTTCGGGTATGGAGATCGCCGATTTTGAACGCCTGTATGCCGAGATAGTCGCGAGAAGAGCCAAAATCCTCTTTTTCGACGAGATCCAGATCATAAAAGGATGGGAAATATTTGTAAACCAACTATTACGTGAAGATTTTCGACTGTTTATAACCGGATCAAACGCTACGCTGCTCAGTAAGGAATTAGGAACGCATCTCACGGGCAGACATTTTTCCACGGAATTATATCCTTTTTCGTACACTGAGTTTTTAGCATATAAAAACCTGAAGCCCGGAGAAGAGTCGTTTTCTGCGTTTCTACAAAGTGGCGGCATGCCCGACTATCTGCGTACGGGTATTGACAAATACCTGAACGATTTATTAGACGATATCCTTATAAGAGATATTGCAGTACGTCATGGATTGAAAGATGTGAACTCACTCCGTCAATTAACGGTTTATTTACTTTCGAATATTGGGAACCTGGTTTCGGCGAACAGCCTGTCGGGTATGTTTGGTATTAAATCGGCCAATACCTTTTTGGATTATTTCTCTTATCTGAAAGACGCATACTTGCTCGATTTTGTGCCAATATTTGATTATTCTATCAAAAAGCAGATACGTAATCCGCAAAAAATATACGCAAGCGACTTGGGAATTTACCACCAGAACAAAATAACTTTTTCACCTAACGATGGACATATTCTGGAGACCGCGGTTTTTCAGCATCTCCGTCGTCAAAACAAAGAAATATACTATTTCCAAAATAAAGGTGAATGCGATTTTGTAACTGCCCACAACGGCCTGCCAAAAAATTTATATCAAGTTTGTAATGAGATCGATAATCTTAATATGCAGCGAGAAATAGACGGGTTATTCTATGCCATGAGATATTTAAATAAAGAGCATGGGTGGATCATAACGAAAAATCAATCCGATCGTTTCAAAAAAGAAAACATGACCATCGAAGTCATTCCTGCATGGCAATGGATGTCTGGCTGAGGCATATGCAAGAGCCAAGAGCCAAGAGCCAAGAGCCAAGATGCAAGAACCAAGAGCCAAGAATTTTCTTAGGAACGAGGGCAGAGTCAAACTTGTTTGAACTATGCCGAGTGACGACAGAAAATGGACGAAGTCAATCAAGACAAACAAGCGGTGCCACAAATTAACACTATCGGGAACCAATCTTTCAATTCGATTCTTAATAGGGTTAACGCCTTACTGATATAGGCTTCCACAGTTTTGGGGGAGACGGACATCTCTTTCGCTATCTGGTTGTATGTCATATTTTCAAACCGGCTCATTTCAAATGCTCTCCGCACGTTTTCGGGAAGTTTCGCCAAGGCAGCATGGAGCATCGCTTCCAACTCGCGGATGGTATAGATCGCTTCGGGCGTGTCGGAGGAATATCCATCCGGGATGATAGAGACAGCCTGTTTCTCTGCATGGTTTTGCCGTACGGATTGCTTACGGAGATAATCCACGCAACTATTTTTCACACTGGTTATCAACAAATTCCTGAAAGAAGAGGTTATTTCAATCTTTTTCCGGTTTTTCCATAGATGAAAGAAAGTATCCTGTACAATGTCTTCACACGTCTCAGGGGAAGAGACATAACGTTGCGCAAAGAGACAAAGAGAGGGATAGAAGTCGAAAAACAACTCTTTAAACGCTTCCTGATCATCTTGAAAGGCAATTCTCCTGAACAGGTTTTCCATTAACGTATGTTGATAATCCTCTATCATTGACACGGAATTGCGGTAAATATAGGATTTATTTCTGAAAACAGCTGGTTATTCCCTGCAAAATAAAGGATTTTCACCTTCAGACAGTTCCCTGGCATCGTTTTTATACAGAAGTGAGAGATAGGATATCCTATTTATTAAGGAACATTCTCAACACGGAAACTCTTGCAGCATACAATATAGGGAAAAATGCCAAGATATCCTGGTCTTCATAATCGGGACCCAATTTATTTTCAGGATTACAGAAATGCAATAAGCCCTCTATTCCCGCCAGATCATAGTTTGCCAAGAAATAGCGAAGCTTCACGGTTAGCCATTCCAGGTATTCATACGGAGTGATCTCCGTTCTGTCTCCGAAGATAGATTTGAATGACAACTCCGTTTTTTTCCACTTTCCCTCCTGAATTTTTGCCATCTTCTCTTCTAATCGTAAAAGAGCATGATCGGGATATTGTTTGAGCGACTTCGCTATTTTACCCCTCTTTTCCTCTACATCATCCAAATCCCGCAATGAGAGGAAAGTGACATAAGGCAACTCGCCCCACTTCTCCCGTACATATTGCATCAACTTTGTTTCTTCCTTTTCTTTCGTCAAATAAGACAAATCCTCATATTCAATCTCATCGGCATCCTGCAGGCCAAGCATCTGGTTGAAGGCGTTATTCGTGACAGTGTAACTATTCGATTCTTTCGACCATTTCCGCAACCATTTACTTACATCTTCAAAATCAACAAGTTCGTCGTACAGGATATCGGCCAGCGCTTCTATCCGCACGATACGCTCATCTCTATCCGGATCCCGGTTATCACTAAACAGATCGCCTTCAGGATCCATATCCTCTAAATATTGGGTCAGCGACAGGAAAGTCGCTATATTTTCCTCATGGCTATTTTCAGCATACTCCTCGTAAAAACTATCCAGATCATCCAGGAAATCATCATAAAGATCGTCATCATCCTCGTCATCCCAATCACCATTATCCCAATCACCATGTGGCATGCCGGACATGGATTGATCCAACCCCAGCACATAGTTAAAATTGCCTCTTCCCACATTCTTTTCCAGCTTATTGATAATAATCTTGGCCAATGTTTCATCTTCTAAGGGGCCTTGCACAAAAAATGGCTTTCCATTTTCGTCGCCACACGCTATTTCAATCAAGGGAATCTCATCACTTTCTTCCTCGAGCATGTATTGCGTGATGGAGAGGAAGTCCCTATGAGGTTCAAAACCGATATCCTCCGCATATTCCCAACCGGCATGAATAATATTATGCACCAGGTTGTAATCGCTCTCGATCATGCCAAGGGTGGTATCCAGTTTTTCCCTATACTCATCAAATTCATCTTCCAACACATTGAATTCGTATATTGTATCTTTTACTCCGAGGCATTTCAAGTCGACAAGATAGGAGCAGTAGGTGATATTTCCGTTCACATGCTTGCGGGCAATGGTCGCATGCGCAAGGCCCTCTTCCTCCCATCCTTCATTCACAAGGCATCTGAAAAGAGGGAGATTACGGGCTCTCTGACGAATATAGTTCTCCGGGGAAAGGATCTGGGGGGATTGCTTCTGCTGTTTCATAAATAACTATCATATATTAGCATAAATAATCATTTGTCAATACAAATTTATAATAATGTTTTCATAAATGCATTTTATTTGTAAATAAAACCAAAAGTCTTCAAGACGTAATCTAAGTTGTTCACCAACAATTCTCTTCAAATACCTCATTTTTACACTTTTTCTTCTTGCAAAAGAAGATGATTTATTTGTAATTTACAAGACATCAGGTGATTTTGAGGTGTTCCATACTGTGGGCTTGCATGCAAAGATTGCCAAACCGCGCCCTATATTCTATAAGCATATAAAAAAAATATATGATTATCCGCAACCAATCCTAAACATTTATTAGGATAATTGCTGGAAAATCGGTTGATAATTAACGATATATATTTTCTCATATGATAGAAAAGTTGTATATTTATAATCTAAATATCAATAGATTATGAACCTGCTTCAATTTATTCAAGAGTTTCCCGACGAGAACGCGTGCCGCCAAAAATTCAAGGAGGAGCGCGACAAGACCGGCATTGTCTGCAAAAGATGTAAC
>JBAYRG010000049.1:0-13144 GCA_041676805.1 Proteiniphilum sp. | reverse complement strand
TGCTGTTGTTTATAAAATTCTAATTGTTCTTCATTTATTTGATATGTTGAATTATCAATCGTTACTATATTTATTCCATTTAATACAAGAGAAGAAAAGAGTATACCTCCAGAATACAATGGATTAAGTGTCTCCATAGTCCATTTTAATCGTAATTGATCTGAACTACCAGACATTCCTTCATAATGCCAATCATGATTCCCAGCCACATATATGTGAGGAATATTTGTTTCCTCCAGAATGCTACGGATTTTCTCCACAGCTGTGGCTGATGGATAATTGATAATATCCCCTGTCAGAGCTATCAAATCAACATCTTCTTTTTTTGCTGATTCTATCAAATCTTTAAAACATTGTAAAGGTGTTACTTTTTCACCTGTTTTAAAATGATCAACCAGAGCATAAGCTTTATTCATTCGTGCACTATATATCTCGAACTTTTTATCTGATTCATTGTCATAACTAATGTGTGAATCTGAGATCTGTAGAATAGTAAGAGGTTTTGTTAACTCTGTTATACCTATAATTGTTTCTAAAGAAGTGCTGTTATAAACACATCTCCATGCGGGAAGAGGTTTTTCATTGCACGATTGCAAAAAAGGGAAAAGACAAGAAGCGGTAATTCCTTTAGACATGTTGGATATAAATATACGTCGATCCATATTGATTTGTTTTTATACAATAATTTATTGTATGGTGTTTCTATTAATATATTATTTATGAATATTTTATTTGATTATTAATAATTGAATTGTTCTCAATTTATAAAATTGTGTGCTTAAAAATTAATTTAATCTTAAATATTTATTCAGATCCAATAATAATTGTACGTCTTTTTCTCTTATTCGCCCCTCCCTATTTGGTGGTGTATTTAGTATTAAGATATTATTTTGATCGGTAGCTCTATGATAAATTTCTACTAATTCATCTAATGATTTATAGATTGTATCTTCAGTATGGTAGAACCATTTTTGACTAATACATACTGTCGATTGCCAGGGCATATAATAGGTTTCACCATCATGGGTAAATAACTTTGGATCAGGATATACAGGTAGATAAGGGTCTCCTAAACGAAAATCACTCGGAAAATAACGAATTGGATAACCTTCCTTCTGCTCCTGTGGAAGTACGGGATGATAATCTGGATTTTCCGGTAAACCGATCGTCCAATTAATGCCTATTTGGCATCGCGGTTCACGTGATTTAATTATTTGATAAATTTCTGAGATTGGCCAGCGGTAATTGGGTTTTACCCATCCTCCATCAAACCAAAATTCAACGATTTCAGTATATTTTTGGACTATATCAATTAATTCGGTAAGTTGAAAAATCATATATTCATTATAGGCCCCGTCTAAATCTTCATTTTTTGTATCTGGGTTTTGTTTCCTATCCCATAAAGAGTAATACAACCCCAGTCCTATATTCTGAAGTTTACATTCTTTTGCCACTTCTTCAACCACGTTCGTTGGATTTTCTGAATTGGCCACATCGTATTCCGTGTATTGACTGTCCCACAGGCAAAAGCCCTCGTGATGCTTGGTTATCAGGATAATGTATTTCATTCCTGCATCTTTTGCAGTTTTAACCCATTGTTTGGCATCAATCGAAGTAGGATTGTATGAGGATGTCGATTTTGAGCCATCTGTCCACTCTTCGTTATGGAATGTATTAATCCCAAAGTGGATGAACATTCCATATTTACGCTCAATTTGTAGTTTCTGAAATTTACTAGGTTTGTCCGATGGAATTGGGGCTTTTATACTCTTCTGTGAGCAGGAGAAGAATGAAAAGAGTATAATTATAATGAATAGGAGAGTTGTCTTTGTTTTCATTAGCTTGTATGATTATTTTTATTTTTGTAGGAGAGGATTCCCTGGTTTGGAGATAGTTTAAAAATATATTGTCATTAAAATCTTATCAATAGTTGATATATTCCCATTGAAAATCATTACCATTTATTTCAACTTTTAAGTATCCATTATTGGTCCCATGATATGGACCATTCCACCAGTTAGCAGATACTGCACCAGCAGTTATAAACTGAACTCCTTTAACTTTAATTTCCTCATATAAATGCATATGTCCTTGTAATACCAGTTTCAAGTTCTTATTATCAAACATTTCCCATATTTCTTTAAAATTACTGAAAGTATCTTGACTTGTGTATTCACCATATAGCGTTGGGTAATAAACGGATAAAAATGGGACATGGGTTGAAATTATAATAGGTGTATTATTATCCACATTAGCGAGATTGTTGGTTAACCATTGTTTCTGTTTATGATCTACTATAGAATTACTAGTATTTAAAACAATGAAATGCCACCCCTTATAGTCAAAAGAGTAATATGATTTAAAATACTCTTCAAATATCCCTTCGTTATAAGAAGGATTATTTTCAGATGTTGCCCAGAAACGATCATGATTTCCTATAGTGGGATAAAAAATTAAATTTGAATGCTTCATTATTTGTTTGAATTCTCTATATAGATGAGATGCTTTAGCTGCATCACTAATCTCATCAATATCCACATTATCCCCCCCAGTTAAAATAAATTCTACATTGTTGCTTTTTACATGAGAAATTGCTTTTTTTAATCCATGAAAAGATTCAATTTTTTTCTCATTTAGATGAATATCTGTAAAATATGCAAAACAAAATGTTGGGTCATTTTGCTTTTCAGTAATTTCTGCCAATTTACATGAAGTAATCAGAGAGAATATAATTGTTACGGTTATATAATTCATTATCAATTAATTTTTATTATTAAAATGTAGGGGTTCTTCAATTACAAAACCCCTACATTCATTTTTTATTATTATACAATTTGTGAAATTGTAAATGAATAATAGGTGTTACCAATGTTGTAACCACTAAACTTAATCTTCAGGTGAATTTCATTCGACATTGCATTATAGATACCTGCTTCTCCAGCATGAAAAGTCATTTCTGATCCATATGATGCCACATGAACATTATCTAATAGAATGACATTACCCTGTAGAGTTTCAAAATTAATTTCACCAAGTTCTAGTTTAAATACAGCTAGAGCACTTTCATCATTCCAAAAATTAAAAGTTAAATTCAATTTATTACAATTTGCTTCAATTTTTTCACCTACACAATTTATAGGACTATAGCTTGGATATATGGCATCATAACAAGAAACTTCTCCATTCCAACGATCTGTTAAACATCCAATTTGTGGTGTAAAATAATCGAATACAAATATCCAATCAATAGTATTACCTGATGGTGCAGTAAACCGATACTTTCTGGGAGAAGAAAAATCACCATATGTGCCAAATTTTGGCGCATCCTCTAATGGTTCAATAATAACTCCTCGCTCGGTGTTAGCCCTTAAAAAAAGTTTTGTCAATTCTGCCGTACGATCTTTTAATAAAATAGAATCAATGTTTTTTTCTTCAATTCTCACAATTTCTATTGGGATCATCCCCTTATCATTACCGACTAACAGTCTTGAATACATTGGATTGTCGGATAACTCAAAATCTTCATTAAAGTTTGGCATACATCCGACTCCAAAAATTATCATTGAAATTATAAAATAAATTATTTTCTTCATTGCTATTTCATATTTTAATTTTATTCCCAACCAAAAATTTGTTTTAAATTAGGATTAAGTATTGTTTGAGAATAAGGTATTGGTTTATAATAATATTTTGGTTCAACGAATGTACCCCTATTTTCTTCTCCAACAATATATCCTTTCTCGTCTTCTGTGACATAAACTTCAGCGTTACTACCAACAGGTCCAATCCTATAATATAAAAGTGTTACGCCTAATTCATTTTTTTCCCTTTCTCCAATCGTTGGTGGAATATCGTCAGAAAGTGCTAAAATTTTGATGTCTGGAATATCGTCTCCTGTCATATCATAATTACCAGGACCTGGTATATATAAACCAACAGGAGGTTTCTCTAAAGCTTTCCCTGCCTTCCATCTCATCAGATCATCAAATCTAAACCCTTCCATTGCAAGTTCTACACGTCTCTCTCTTCTTATTTCAAGAATTTCTTTCCACTGAGAAGATATTTTGACATTTGAATATTTAGCTTCTTTAATAGGGTCTACATTTGGATTTAAGAACATTTCGGGCATTCCCACTCTATGGCGGAGCTTGTTTACGGTAATATCAAGATCAAGCTGAGTCAATTGTTCCATTTCAGACTTTGCTTCGGCATAAGTCAATAATACTTCTGCATACCTGATTATCGGATTATCCAAACTATAAGTTCTTCCTTGATCTGTATGATTTTCAAATCCCTTAATTAAGTGGTATCCAGTGAAAAATCTTGATAATTCGCCAGGAAACACATAAGGTGTTCCGGTTCTCCCATAAATCCAACCAGGATATGCAATAGTTTGTTTTAAACGTGGATCTCGATCTTTAAATTCATCAACAAATAATTTTTTTTCATAGTCTTGTTGCGATGAAAAAAAAGATCCATCAGTCATCAAATAAATGTGCACAAGGTCACGTGAAGGACTAATTTCATAATTTTGAAAGAAATTCCACCATTCATTATTTCTAATTCCACTTTCATAAGAGTTTGCGAAAATAATTTCAGAGTTATTGGACAGATTTGTACTATTAAATAATGAAGAATAATCCGAATCAAAGTCACCAGTAGAATAAATATCAAACCCTCCATTATCGATAATTTCTTTTGCTGCATCTTGAGCAATTTTCAAGTATACTTCAGCTGTAGCGTCTAGTTGAAGCTCTGGGTGATATCTTCTGAAAGTTCCCTCATATAGAGCGTCTCGGGCCATATAGGAGAGTACAACCCATTTATTAACCTCACCAGTAAGTGTTGACGATTTAACATTCTTTGAAGAGAATTCATAATCTTCAAATATTTTCTCAACTACCAACGACCTTGGATCACGTTCTTTATATAATAATTCTTTATCTGCAGTACCTATTAATTGATCATACCAGGGAACATCCGAAAAACGTTTTACCATATTCATATAAAATCTAGCACGGAAGAATCTTGCTAAACCTTCATAATGATTTAAAACATCTTCTGAAAGATTATTATTATTAAAATAATGAAGAAAAAAATTGATACTCCTTAATGTCCCCCAACTCCAACCAGCACCAAAAGTCTCCGAAGTTGGATTACTATGAAGCATGATGGATTTTATTTCTGATATTGCAGTACTTGCGGCATTATCTGTTGTTACTTTCCCATCTTCGGTATACATTGAGATTGTAGGAAAAGAATATAAATTATACATATACATCCTTAAGTCATTCTCAGTTTTGAAAAAATTTTCTGCTCCTATGGAAGTTTCAGGAAATTGATCTAAAAAATTCTCATCATTACACGAAATAGTCGTGAGAAGTATCATACTGAGAGTAAATATTATTTTTCTCATAGCAATTCGATTTTATTGTTTAAAAATTGACATTAACACCAAAAGAATATCTACGCTGAAATGGGTATTGATATCCTTGACCATCATCCGTAATCGCTTCTGGATCATAGTATTTCTTCACTTCTGACCACTCGTACAAATTTTCTCCACTTACAAATAAACGGATGCTATCAATGAATTTACTTTGTGTCCATTTTTGAGGAAGTGTATAGCCAATGGTGACATTTTTCAATCTTATGTATGCAGCACTCATTAACCATCCAGTCTGCGGGTGAGCTAATCCCGTATTTCCAACTTCTTCATCCGCTAACCATGCTTGTAGAACAGGGAACTTAGCATCATGATTTGCTTTATGTAATCCTAAGTCAAGATATACTTGTGAATGTTGATTAATTAAACTCTCACTATCGTCTTCATGTCTGTAAAAATCTAATAAATGCCTGTACCCGCCTTGGTAAGGTTGCTGATAAAATCCCCAAAAAAGGTGATGCTCTGGATAATAATCTTTCTTCCCAATACCTTGTATAAAGGTCCTTACATCGATTCCTTTCCAATCGAAATTAAAATTAAATCCGAACCGATATCGAGGAGAATTATTACCAATTATTTTTAAATCCTTGGGTGCATCTACACTAGTGCCTCTTTCAATAATTCCGTTTCCATCCAAATCACCAAAAATTGGCCATCCAGGTACAATATTTAGAGTTCCCCATGGAATTACTCTTGATTGGTCAAGCGGGCCAATTTCATCTGTTGATTTAAAAAAACCTTCACTTACAAATCCCCATATTTGACCAAATTCGTATCCGACGTAGTATTGACCTATATTACGATCTGGATTGTCAAACTTGGTTATCCAGGCTCGACTATCGGATAAAATAAATCTGGCATCAAAATTTAAAGGTTTACCACCAAGTTGAAATCGATTTCTATATGTTAGTGATAATTCCCATCCGTTAGTTGTTAAGTCAGCAGCATTCTCATTTGGAGGCGAAGCTCCAAGCACAGCAGGCAATGCTTTTCCTCGTGTAAGCATCCCTGTCGTATTCCGTTGATACAAGTCAAAGGTTCCTGAAAACCGATCATCTAATAGACCAACATCAAATCCAAAATTTGTGGTTCTTACATTTTCCCAAGTATAATTGTCAGAGACAAGTGCCGGAGTTGAGACTGCCTGAGGACGTTTACCTTCTACTAACCAGTCAAATACATATGGATTCATGGTCGGTATATAACCATATTCGGTTACATTTTGATTTCCCAAAGCTCCATAAGAAAATCTTAATTTAAAATTACTGAATATATTATTTAACGGCATGAAAAAATTTTCTTGATCGATACGCCAAGCGAATGAAGCTGAAGGGAAGAAGCCAAATCTTTTTCCTGAGGGAAATCTTGATGAACCATCATATCTACTATTAAACTCAAAGATATATCGGTTATCAAAAATATAGCCAAAGCGACCAAAGTATCCTCTTGTAGCCCAAGTTAAATTTTTTTCATTGACAGATTGCTCACCAGTTGCCAACGCTATGCTCGGCAGTGATGCAGAGAGAACATCTCCACGCTCTGCTTCAAATCTTTCTGTCCGGTTGTATTCCTGATTAAAGCCAACAAGTGCAGTTATTTGATGATTTTCATCAAAAGTCTTATTATAGGTCGAAAAAATATTAAATACATTGTAAGTATCAAAACCTGCTTGGCGCCTAGCCCTATTACTTCCTACTTCTCTTATATCGTCAGGCCCGTATCCAATTATATATTTCAATTGATTCCAATTAAAATTTTGATTTCCCCTTCTTATTGTATAATCAGTATTTATTTTTAGAGCATCATTAAAAAATCGCGCTTCACCGACAAAAGTAGTTTGAAATGAGTTATATTTATCACTATGTGTTCCTCCAGATGTCAGTTGAGCAGCAAGTATGCCTACAGTTTCGTTAGCCCATGTTCCATCAGGATTCTTATCCCACGATGTCGGTGCTATATTATATAGTCCATGAATACTTAGACTAGAAGGCTTTCTACGTTCATTTAGTGTTAGTAGAGTATTATTTCCGACTGATAACCAATTAAATAGTTTATAATCAACCTTACTTCGTAAACTATATCTATTATAAAAATCTTCAGCAAGCTTCAGTGCTCCTGTTTCATCATCAAATGCTGCAGATAAATAAAAATTTATTTTCTCAGTTTTTCCGTCAACTTGCAGATGATGTCTTTGAGAAAAAGTGAAATCATCAAGAAAATAACGTGTCCAGTCTCTATTCCCCATATATTCCCAAACCTTGGGATTATTAGGATCTATTCGAACTCCTGTAGTTTCATTTGGGTTATTTGAACGTTCACGCGCCCATTCATACTCTGCATCAGTATATGAAATATAATTCCAAGGAGTGTTGCTGGTGGAAATATCCTGTAATCTCATATAAACATAGGGATCATGAAATTTATCTGGTAAGATACTTGGTTTAGACCAAGTGAAATTATTATTATAGGATGCATAAATTCCTTCTTTCGTTCCTGTTTTTGTAGTTATTAAAACTACTCCAAAAGCAGCCCTAGCTCCGTAAATTGCAGCCGAAGCAGCATCCTTCAAAACAGAAATATCAGAAACATCTTCAGGAGTTAACCTATTTAACTCACTAGAACTTGCTGGGAGACCATCAATTATTATCAATGGCTCACCGCCATTAATTGAAGTAGTGCCTCTTATATTAAAAAGTGCCGTTTGGCCTGGTTCTCCACTTACAAAGTCTATGTTAAGGTTAGGTGCAACGCCTTGTAATCCTTGTGCAAGACTTATCAATGGACGATTTTTCAATTGTCTTCTATCAATAGTTTCAACAGCACCTGAAAGGTTAATCCTTTTCTGAATACCATATCCTACTACTACCAATTCGTTTAATGCTTGGGTATCCTCTAACAGAGTAATATCGAATGCTGTTTTTCCTCCAGTATCAATTTCTTGTGATAAATAACCGATATAAGAGATCTGAAGAATAGCATTATCCTCCACGTTTAATGTAAAATTCCCGTTCCCATCTGTAACAGATCCGTTAGTAGTACCTTTTTCAATAATATTAGCACCTATTATAGGTTCTCCTTGATTATCGATGACCCGCCCAGTGAGTTGTCTTTTCTGTTGTTGGATCACCTCTTCAACGACAGGTACTGTCTTCTCTTTTAGAATATAGATCGAACGGTCGGACACAAAATAAGTATTACCGGTAGCACTGAGGACTTCGTTAAGTATTTGTTCGACTGTCCCGTTATCAGCATTTACCGTAACTTTCCTGTTCACATCAAGAATATCATCCTGATAAAAGAAGATAAATTCACTATTCTTCTCTATTTCGGAAAAGACCTGTTTAATTGTCTTGTTCTTCAGATTAAGGGATAGTTTTGTCGACTGAGAATAACTGTTATTGGAGAAACAAAAGCTAATCCCCAGCATAAAGCATAAAAGAAATACTCTCATAATTCGACATGTCCTTCTAATATTAGCTTTTTTTAAGCTAAGATGTTTAATATTTGTCATACATTTGTAATGATTTAAATTTGAAACTTTAACTGGTTTTACATTTAAGTTCTTGCCGGATGATACTGAACCTATCATCCGGTTACTTTTCTTAAGAGTCAGATTTTATTCATAGGCATTTTCTTTTTAAAATTTAGTCGTTTTAATTTCAATATCTCATACTTATTATATAGCTTCCCTCGCTGTTTTTCCGGTATGTGATGGGTAATGCACGGGATAGTTCATCCAGCAATTTGTTCATGTCGTCTTTCAGGTCGAGTTTTCCGGAACATTTCAGTCCTGCTATGGCGGCATCGCATTCGATCCGTATGCCGTAGTACCGTTCGAGACGGGTGATGATATTTTCCAGCTTTTCACTTTCAAACTGGTATAATCCTTGTGCCCATAAAATATAAATACCCGCATCCACGTTTTTAACGGTATACAAACCTTCGAGAGCAGAATACATTTGATCCGGTTTCAGAATGATATGCTTGTCACTCGCATTGGGAGAAACACTTACCGAGCCGGATAAGAGTACAACGCTATTTGTTTTGTCGGCTTCATATGCCGACACATTGAACTTCGTACCCAATACCTCGATATCCATCTGTTTTGTTTTTATCACGAACGGACGTTTCTTGTCTTCGGAAACTTCTATATAGATTTCTCCATCCATATAAATCTCTCTTTTTCCTTTACTGAATTCGGCAGGATATACAAGCTTACTACCCGCATTCACCCAGGCCTTAGTTCCGTCGGAGAAAGTGATCACGGAACGTTTCCCATACGGTGTGATCAACTGGTTATATGGAGCCGACTCCTCTTTTAGAATAAGGTTGTCGTCGGCTTTTATCCCATCTTCCTCATATTGTATAGAAGATTCACTATTATATAAGACAACCGTATTATTTTCCGACAGGATCAGTTTCGTATCTGCCGAATAGGGATCGGTATTATCAGATAATGCCTGGGCAAAGGTTGAGATATCCTGCACATCACCATTTTTATTGAAGAGAAGAGGCAGGAATATAATGATAGCAATACTGGCCGCTATGGCGGATATACTCAAACCAATACGCCTCGAATTCCTTTTTCTCTTTTTAAGATGTATCTGGTTCTGTAAAGAGATCACGCACTCCGATATTTCCTGATCAGGCATGTTGAAATCATTGAACCTGATATTGTCTTTATACAGGGTAATGGCCTCTTCTATCGGCAATCTCAGCACCGGATATTTTTCAATGGCATCGTTCCAGAACAGCGTGTCTTCTTCACCGTTGAGGAGCTGCCACCTGAGAAAATCCTTGTCTTTGAGAAAATCTGTTAGGGTATAATTTATATATTTATCTGCCTGCATTTATCCTGCCTATTTTCTATATATACAAACGGGAGGATTTTTTGTACCCATTTTTTCAAAAAAAAATAAAAATTAAGGGGAAATCAGTATAAATAAACCGATCAACAGCAATTGTTCATCCTCCCTTAGCCGTTTTAAAGAGCGGGAAATTAATTTTCGGACAGCATGTTGTGTCATGTCCATTATTTCGGCAATTTCTTCGTATTCCAATTCTTGCATAAAACGAAGATATATAGCCTCTTTCTGGCGGGAGGTAAGTTTCGTAAGGAGGTTATCTATCTGCTGCTTAATAATGGTACGTTCTTCTTCATCAATAATCCGATCCAGTACGGTTGTAGTAATGGAAAAACTCAGAATTTCTTCGGAAATATCGGTAGCGGTTGAAACAGCTTTAGACTTATAGATATTGTAGAGGCTGTTTTTAAGAGATTTAAGTAAAAAATATTTTAAATGATCGACAGATGCAAAATTTTTCTCCTCGAAATATATTTTCAGGAATATATCCTGGACGGCATCTTTCACGACTTCCTTTTCTCCTCCCAGACTTATCCCGTAAGCATACAAATCGTTTATATAAAATTCATAAAAGAAGGAAAACGCATGGTCATCCCCTTCCTTGAATTTTGTGAATAAACTGATATGATTGGGAGTAGAAACGTTCATAATCCGGTGTGATTTTGCATCATGCAAATATACATGATAAAAATGAATTGACACACAGTTATGTGAAAAAACGCTATAATAAACTATTAAACATAAATTGTATTATTAAAAAGAATAGCTCATTATGGAGTCACTCTTTTAATTTCTTATTCATTGACAAGTATACGGTTATAGTCGCTAATTCGCTCGACAAAAGATAATCAAAAATCCTCAAACTTCTTTCCTTGTGTTCTTTTGAGGAATTTTATACGTCTCTTTTTTTCCACTCATCAGTTAATTCCTCAAAAATCGGATTTGAGGGTAGTAGCGGACTTTGGGATCATTATCAATCTAAAACTTTGACGCGGATATTTCTAAACCAGACATCATTACCGTGATCTTGCAGGCCAATATAACCTTCACGTTTTTTACCCCCACAGCTATTCAGCAGTTCAAACGCCAACGGCCATTTCTCCTGGCTGAACTTACTCGCCTGCAACATGTCGGTCCACTCCGGTGTCCACAACCGGTAATTCACCACATCTTCTCCATTCTGCCCGTGCACGACTGTTCCCTTGTAAACCTTTATCCTGGCTGCATTCCATTCGTCAAACGGTTTTGCGTTTTGGGGAACGGCCGGGATCATATCGTATAACGACAATGACTTGCGATTATTATCCTTTCCCAATTTTGCATCGGGATGGTTTTCGTTATCCAATATCTGTGCTTCGGGAGCAGAGATATAGATCGGTTGCAGCCTCATCTTGCCGGACTTGGCATCCATCGCCTCAATTTCCTGTGCAAGATAAAACACTCCGGAGTTACTCCCCTTAGCCACTTTCCACTCGAACAGCAGTTCGAAGTTTTTAAATTGATGGGCAAAGATAATATCACCGCCTTCTCTGTTTTGCCCTTCAACCCCTCCTGAAGCGTCGAATTTGATGGCGCCATCGTCAATGATCCATTTCGACGGCAGATGATCTTTTCCGTAACCCCTCCATCCGGTGAAGTCCTTCCCATTGAAAATAACGACATAACCCTCCTTATCCTTCTTGAACTGTTTCAAATTGACCTGAGGGTTGTTCAACACCCTATATTCAGGCAGATTACTCTTTGCGGAGTTGGCTCTACTGTCCGAAGAGCCGTCAGTCTTCTTTGTAGTGCCACAACTATATAACAACACACTTGCAAGCATGCAACAACTTAAACCATACACTAATTTCTTCATAAATTATTTTTTCTTTTCATTAAAATGATAATACCTCACATAAACTGGCAGCGAAGTTAAACAAAAGTTTCAATAGATTTCTGATGGAGATACTAATATATGGCCATCCGGAAAGAATCATATTCCATCAACAGGAATGGGAGAGAATCGATTCATCTAAAAAACATTAAATTAGAGCAAGTCTCCCCTTTTGTAACTCTGGTTACAATTTATAGTTATTCTAAATAGTATCTTTGCAACGGGATAAGATGTTTTCTTTAGAATAAACCTGTATAATATTATCGTACACAGAGTAATCAGAAGATATCCAACACCCATAACAATTAAAAATTAAAAACTGAAATTATGGCAACATACGAGAAATCAACAGTGATTGCTCTTGAGGAATCGATAGATTACGCTTCGGGCGGAGTAGTCAGCAAACAGGTTACAAAAAACAAAGCAGGGAATATCACCATCTTCTCTTTCGACAAAGAGCAAGGGTTAACCGAGCATACCGCAAACTATGACGCTTTCGTACAGATATTAGACGGAGAGGCTGAGATACGGATTGGTGGAGAGCCTCATCTTTTAAAGAGAGGAGACTCTATTATTATGCCGGCCAACGTGCCACATGCCCTTATAGCCATTGAACGCTTTAAGATGCTACTCACCATGATTCGAGGGGAAGCATAGGATATTTTTAGCGTAGGAGTAAATAGATTTAACTTATTATCTCTATCTGCTATCTCAATGATATAATTGTTCCTGGTAAAACAGCTTTGTCGGGATTGACGTTTTATTGTCTGCGAAACAGGAGAGATAAAACCTGTATATAGAAAAAACCGACCCTTTGCAGAGCCGGTTTTTATTAATGTTGTATTTCTTGACGTAGCTTACTGATTCCTACAAATTCGGATTTACGCTGTTCCACTGATCTACTGCGGGGATGATCCCCATGGCGATCACTTCGTCGCGCAGTTTCACCAGATGTCCGTA
>JBAYRG010000048.1:0-13309 GCA_041676805.1 Proteiniphilum sp. | reverse complement strand
CTTACCGAACTTCACGATCAAGCGGCTCTGTGTGCACACCTCTAAATTCATATCATCCAGACACCGAGTACAGGGTACCTGAATTACTCCTTTGAGATCGAAGTTAAATTCAAAGGTAGATGATGTCTTACGCACTTTGAGCATCACCTTCACATTCCCTTTCCTCACTTCGTCGCCATCAATGGCGTCAAAGAATTTTCTATCCAATTCATACTCAAAGGTATGTACTCCCTCGGAAAGATTTTTAAGAGAAATATTGTACAAACTAAATTTTGCCACGTTTTTTCCTCAAAATAAAGCGGTGCAAAGATAGTAATTTTTTCTTACAATCTGTTGCATCTTCTCAAAGTTTTCTTCGAGATCTCGCAACAGTTTGAACTGTGCTTCGGTCCTTACCAGATTATGCTCAGGATAGGCAATCTTATAGTAGGTATCTCCGTCGATATAATCGGTAAAGAAGCGTACTGTTTGCATATAGGTCAACAGTTTTGCTCCGAAGGCAAGGTTTTCTATCTCCACATCGGTGAGGAAAGATGCTGCATTTCTCAGATAACCTTTTGTGTATGCCTCAAAAATATCGAGATCAACAGAAACATTATCCAGCTCCTTATCATCTTCCGCACCGGTATTGGCTCCTGTACGGATAAAATCACCAAAGTCGGAAAGCACGTAACCCGGCATTACGGTATCGAGATCCACCACACAAAGTACCTGATCGTTATTATCAAATAAGATATTATTTACTTTAGTATCACAATGGTTGATACGCTTGGGCAGCTTACCTTCACGGTATAATTTCTCCGCCTCACACATCTCTTCAGCACGCTCTTCAATTTCTTTCACCAATCCGGCTACCTTATCCAGTCGTCCAGCTTTGTTTGCCTTCACCGCCTCACGGAATGTCACTAATCGAGATTCCATATTATGAAAATTCGGGATAGTTTCGAACAAAGGTTCTCCAGGAAGATCTGCCAGCATTTTCTGGAAATCACCAAAAGCCATCCCTGCACGGTAAGCCAATTCGGGATTGATCTCATCATAACTTTTACTCTCTTTGATAAAATCCATTATCCGCCAGTAATCACCAGCACTGTCCTGATAGTAGAGTGTACCATCTACGGTGGGGATCAGGGTAAGCACACGACGATCCACGTCGGAAACTCCTTGTGCTTCCAATTTTTTACGGATATGTTCCGTCACCCTATGGATATTATTTTGCAATTCGTGGACATTCTTAAATATGTAGTGATTGATCCGTTGCAACACATACTCTTTATCACCCGACACCACTTTATAAGAATCGTTGATATGTCCTTTTCCAAGTGGTTTTATCTCCACATTGGCATTCTCCCCGATAAATTGAGAAACGATTTGTTTTAGTTTGTTCTTTTCGTCCATTATAGTCCAAGTTATATTAGTCGTTTTATGCACTTCACCTGCTCTTCTCTCCGCTGGTCTATTAACCCTGCCATGTCCCCTTTTCTATTGTTCAAAATTCAGCTCTCCAAAGAATTGGGGAACATGGAAATTCGGCTCGGGCAGATCGATGGGATTCCAACTTAAGAAGTGTGGTTCAGGTGTTTCATCACCACATTTATAAAAATTTGCTCTTATCTTTTGTCCGGAAAGGGATTCCTGGACGCCAAATCCCATGGCACTTTTAGGGATCTCCAAATAGATACTCCAATCGCTCACTTGCCGATCCCCCTCATATCTATGACAAACAGTAGCATACCTGTAAATAGAAGGCATCTCATCTGTTTGGCTATCCCCCTTTCCTTTTGCTATGTTCTTGCGGGAAAGTAGTACTCCCAATATATTGCATTCGAAATTGCGATATATACTTTCTCCTTCGCGTTGCATGAAGAATTCCACACAACTATCCTCCCATACCGACCCGAAATCTTCGGTATTTACAGCGCGGATAGCTTCCCCGACGACCATATAGTAAAGGTAGAGGATTTCTCCATCATGTGCCACCCGCACTGTTACGGGTAAGCTCTTAGGAAAATCATCTTTCCAGTTCACCTGGTCGATGGGGGCTTCCATTCCTGCTTCATGAAGCATTTTTATCTTATCGAATACAGTCTCAAGTTGTGAAACATTTTGCTTTGGTACCTGTAGTGTTCTCATATAATTTAAAATTAGACCCAAGAGCCAAGAATCAAGACTAAATGAATGTGCCAATTTGTTAATTGAATTATTATACCAATTCAATTTCATTGGTATATTAAAATCACTTCTTGCATCTCATGAGTGCTTTATACGATTTTCTCTTAAATTTTCCCCAAAGATAATCTCTACTAACGATTTTACCCAATCATTATTGAAAAAATTCATTCGGAAGAGGAAAAATAGTATTATTTGCTGCTGAATCAGTATCCTTACATTTATATAGGCCGGTATCATTGAAGCACAATTTCTCAAACATAAGCAACAAGAGAGCTTTAATCTGTATATTTCTTTCTTATTTCAATCAATTGTTGTACTTTTAGAAATTATTTATAAATATAATAAGATAGAAAATGAAAACCAATTCCTTTTTGCTTGTATTGGCACTCTTTATGTTCGGTACTATTACCGTCAACGCTCAACAGATTATCGCACATCGTGGTTACTGGAAAACCGATGGTTCAGCACAAAATTCCATTGCATCTTTGAAGAAAGCCGATTCTATCCGGGTATATGGCTCCGAAGTTGACTTATGGCTCTCATCCGATGGTATTCCGGTGGTAAATCATGATGCTGATGTGACACTGGATGGAGAAAAATTAATCGTACAGGATACTCCTTTTGCCACACTCCGGAAAGTGAGACTTGCCAATGGAGAACCCCTGCCAACAGTCGAAGAATATCTGGATACATTCGCCCAATGCAAGCATACCAAACTGATCATTGAATTTAAATCACACAGATCGAAAGAGAGAGAGGATGAGCTGGCAAAAAAAGTGATCGATATGGTGCGTGAACGCAACCTACAGGAGAGAGTGGAATATATCGCCTTTGGAATTAACTTTGTACAACAGGCAAGAAAACTCGAACCAAATGCACCAGTCTATTACTTGAATGGAGATCTTGCACCCCAGGATCTTGCAGCAATGAAACTCAGCGGCTTCGATTATCACTATAATGTAGTCTACAAAAACCCGGATTGGGTGAAGGAAGCACACGCGTTAGGACAAAAAGTGAATGTGTGGACAGTAAACAAACCTGAAGACATCCAAAAAATAATCGATCTGAAGGTGGATTATATTACTACCGACGAGCCATTGCTGGTAAAGGAGATGCTACAGGCACAATGATCTTCGGGATATAATGATCCCGGAAGTGAACAGGATTTCCTTTCATTCAATAATTACCGCATGGGCGGCTATTCGTTCCGAATAGCCGCCCATGTAGATTAACTGCTAACAAGTTTTACTTCTCACTCCCGATTAATCTCCTCCAAAATAAAGATGGCGCTCTGATACATTTTTTCCAACTTGGGATTGATACCTTCATTTATCAAGTATTCACCACTGAATATCTTGTTGTCTCCCCAAAAAACAGATTTCTTCACATTCAGTTCGGAAAGCCTATAACGTTTTGACGGATCCAGTCCACGCAGTTTGATAAGCTGGGAGTTGCCTGTGCGACCCTGATATTCGAAACAGTAATCAAACACTACCGCCCGCTCCTTGTCTTTACTGACATACATAAGGGCATACAATCCCTTACCTTCATACGGTGAGATGATACGATACAGATCTCCTTCCATGATGAGATCCCTGATACCCTTGTAATTCTCTATGGCTACCCTTGCAAACTCCTTCTCCTCCTCCGATAGATCTTTGGGTTGAAGCTCCATCCCGAACCGACCACTCATCGCCATATCGAAGCGGAATTTCAGAGGGGTAACATTACCGCTCTGGTGGTTCGGGACCGCTGACACATGGGAGCCGGTAACAAGAGCCGGATAGATCATATTGGTCCCATACTGGATAAAGATACGGCTACGGGCATCGGTATTGTCACTCGTCCATATCTCCTGGTTGTATTTCATTGCTCCATAATCCACACGGCCACCACCCGACGAACAGGCTTGTATCAACACATCCGGATATTTATCCCTGATCCTCTCATATACACTGTAAAGGCCCTGTATGTATTTGATCCAAAAATGGGATTGTCGGTCCGCCGGAAGGAAGGAGGAACCGACCGACTCCACATGGCGATTGGCGTCCCACTTCACATAGGAGATATTCTCCGATTGCTTCATTACATTGTCAAACACCCCGAATACGAAATCTTGCACCTCCGGATTGGTCATATCCAGCAGCCACTGGTTACGCGTGGTGGGAACAGCTCTCCCTTCAGCCTTGACAATCCAGTCGGGATGGTTTTCGGCCAATACGCTTCTGGGATTCACCATCTCCGGTTCTATCCAGATACCAAATTGAAGCCCCTTGCTTACTGCGTAATCAGCCAAATACCCTATGCCATGCGGCAATTTATCCTCCGTCACCTGCCAGTCGCCAAGCCCTTGTCCGCTACCGTTGCGCGGGTACTTGTTACCAAACCACCCGTCATCAAGCACGAACATCTCAAGACCCATATCAGCCGCGTCGTTCATCATGTCGGTAATGGTCTTCTCGTCGAAAGTAAAGTAGGCGCCTTCCCAGCTGTTCAGTAGCGTGGGACGGACTGTACCCGCATCATACACCTGGTAACGGCGGGCCCAGTCATGCAGGTTGCGGCTGACACCACCGGCACCGGTGGTACTGTAGGTATAGACCATCTCAGGGGTATGAAAGATCTCATCGGGCGCCAGCCTGTATTCTGAGGCATAAGGGTTGATGCCGGCAGTAATATTGAGTATATCAAACTCGTCCACCTGAAAATTCAGCTTGTAGTTGCCCGACCACACAAGCGCTCCACCGATAGCATCTCCCGCATTTTCATCCAGCGGCATATCGAGTGACAACACAAACGAAGGATTTTCCGTATGTGTCGTACGTACCCCCATCTTGTTCTCTATCGACTTTATACCGTGGTTCAACAGCGACTCTTCCATGAACATCTCCTGCGCCCAGGCTCCATGGAAGGAGTTAAGATAGTATTTCTTGGCCCGTACCGGGAGGTAGGAAGAGTAGAAGTTATGCAGAATGATATCATCCTTTTGCAGGTTTGTTATATTTACCTTCTGTGTGAAGACATTCTCTTCCCGGTAGGCCGTCACCACCAGCTCCACCATCAGTGGCTGTTTCCTGTCCTGCATGGTGATAATCGTCCGCACCACATTTCCGCCGACGAGCACCTCCTGTCGATGGCCCATATAAGCCAGCTCGGTATTCAGGTCGCCATCAGAATGGGTAACACGCAACGCCGGCTCGCGGTAGTTGGACCCTCCTGCGGCAAGATAGGCATGCGGATCGGTACCATAGTCCACTCTCCTGTAGGAGACCTTTTCGAGGTATGGTGTAGCATCCCCTATTTTCCTGCCAAAATGATGGAAATAGAGAGTGCTATCCTTTCCCACCGTCATGATCATCGACAGATCCCGGGTTTGCATGTTGACCAGCCTACTCACATCATCTGAAGCATTATTGGCATTTATATTCTCCAGAAAGATCAACAGAAGAAAAACACAAAAAACTATCGAGTTGATTTTTACCATATTTTACTCAAGAATAATTGTTGAAAGATTAGAGTTTATATCGAATAAGATTTTAGATATCTGATTACCAATTATCTTATTCCTTAATCAATATAATGTCTATTATTATCCAATCCATATCTTTTGGGACTATTTACCTTTCTATAATAGAAAAACTGCTACACCTTCTATTTTGCCAGATATGATTTTTCGGTAACCACTTTACCATCCAGATCAAGTACCTGCAAACTCATTTGATTTTGATTTGCTTTTAAAGAAACAACACTGTTGTTGGAATTAACCAATACGGGAAAATGAATTTGGGTACTCGGTTCTTCATATTTATTTCTATGGAGATGTCCGCATAACATTAAGTCAACCCCAATCTCATTCAAGATTGGAACAAATTTATCCAGCACTTCTTTCTGTCCATGCCAGATGCCGGGATCAACGGATGGAGGCATATGTGCAATTACTATTTTGAACTTTGCATCTTCGAAATCTTTGTTACCACTCAATTCCTTCATCCATTCAACTTGATCCGTCCGATAGCCATCATAGTCGGTAATTCCGCTATATTCAATGTCTGAGTCGGGTTTATCTTCTCCGGTGTCCAAGATAATAAAACAGATAGGGCCCTGTCGAACAGTGAAATAGAGAAATGGCTCTCTGGGCGAAAAATACTTTTGGAACGAAGTGGCAAATTCACCACGCGTTTCATGATTTCCACGCGCATAATAGACTGGTTGTTCGGCTGCGAATAAATCAATACTTTCGTTCATAAATCCTTTGAAAATTGTACTCTCATCTTTAAATTCAGAAACCATATCCCCATTAAAAATAATCAAGTCCTTATCCTGATAATTAGCAACAGTTAATAGTTTCGTTATAATATTTTCGCGTCCATGAATGTCATTGATCATTGCAAAAGAGGTCTCTCCTTTATCCGGATCACAAGTTGTAAAGGTCAATGGTTTTTTAGAATATACATTCGTTGCGGCCACGCGGCCATATAGCACAGAGATACCTTCATGTGCCAAAACCTCCTGCGAATAGATACGATACCGGTAAGTTGTACCTTTCGTCAACCCTTTTATCTTTACAGTATGAAGCGTGGATGTATTCTTAACACCGTTGGTGGTATTAAAATATTTTGGCCTCTCTTCTCCGTAAAAATTGGTCTGGTCATTTGGCGCCAATTCCACCCAACCGATAGACGGCTTGTCGGCTACCCAAACAATAGTTGCCTCATCACTCTTTACATTTTGCAGGTATGGTCCGTAAAGTATTTTAATTTGAGCAGTTGCCCCCATGGAGGCAACCGCAAATAAGATTGTACATACTAAGTGTATCAAATATTTCATACGATTAAAATTATTGACTTTCAAATGTATCGTATGGAACTCGCATTTAATCATGAACTTGGGTGAAATCATTTTCATGCTCGTTTCATATGATTAAAACTATTTATTTTCAAATGTATCGTATGGAACTCGCATTTAATCATGAACTTGGGTGAGAACAGTTATCATGCTCGTTTCATATGATTTAAACTTTTATTTTTATTATTGAGCCGCTTTCTCTACTTCAAATGTTGCTCCAACAGGGTAATGATCGGATTCTTTGTCTGCCCAAAAATAAACACCATATTCAGAAAGAGTTAAGAGATTATCACTTCTGTACATTATATGATCGATAGCACTATTGCTTCCCACGAATGTGCCTAAGCAACTATTGGTTTTACAAGGTGATTCCAACTCTTGATACAACACTTGCATTGGTTCGCTCATCGGCGTGCAGTTCAGGTCGCCACCTAAAATGACCGGCATATTCATTTTTTTTATAATTTCCACCGTTTCATTTGCTTGAAGTGCCCGCCACTTATTAGAGGTATGGTCGAAATGAGTACTGATAAAACAAATATCCCTGCCTGCCACCTCTATGGTAATACGGGCAAGCGACCGGTTCTCAATGCGTTGTCCTTCCCAATCTCCGCTCAATGTATAAGCTTCTGACTCCTTGATGGGAAATTTAGACAAGATCGCATCACCATATTCTCCGCCATAAAAGTCCATCGCCTTGGCAAAAAACCAGTACTCCATTCCACACAGGGCAGCAAGATCACGAGCCAGATGCACATCTTTGCCATTCCGGGTAGTAAACACATCCACTTCCTGAATGGCCACCAAATCGGGATCTGCTTTTTTTATTACTTCGGCCAGATCGGGCAAACTTCTCACGCCTGTACTTGCTGCAGCTCCAGCAATATTATAGGTCATCACTTTCAGGCTCACCGTCTCTTTTGTCGGAGGTGGCACTATCGGTGACGTATCGTCGTTTGATTCTTTTCCGCATGAAACCAGCAGGGTAATAACGGATAACAAAATTATTTTTTTTATTTTCATTGTTTTAAAACTTTACATCAATAATAAATTCATCGTCCATGCACGGCTATTTCGGCTATTGAAACATTACCGTTACTGCGCGAATTAGGCAGGATCAGTTTCAGATACCGGCTTTTGATATTCTGTGAGGTGGCATCCACTATTCTCAGGTTTTTTTCGGGAGTGTCTAAAGTGGCATCGTTGGGATATTCAATTCTACCCAGCTCTATCCAATTGGGATTTTCTACTCCGGCATAGCTGTAGTTCTTAAAGAATGAATGATTTGTATAGGTCACTGGTATATTTCCTAACCATTTAATATCGTCTTCCGTAAGAAGATCGTCTTCCACAGCAGGTGCATATACTACAACGGTTTGCGTGTTGTTGTTACTCAGTCTGCGGTAAACATCAACTTGCGCGATCTCTACAGGTTCCCCCATATCAACCACAATTGTGAAGGGAGCAGGATCCCTGGTGATAGTCGGATCTAAAGGGTGTGTACCTTCAACATAATTGCCATAGCTTGTATGCCAGAAAGTGGTATAATCGCCATCAAAAATGAGATGAGGCATATTTTGTGTACCTGTCAGTGAAGGTTGTCCATGCCAAGAATTACAATATTCAATCGTCCACCCTGTAGTCGGGAGTTTATACACAGGAGTCACCTCCTGCCATGCAATATTGAAAGTATCTATCGCAGTGGCTTCCGGCAAAAAGAACGAACGCACTTCAAACTGATTGATGCTCAAACCAGGACACTGGGTTACATTTTGGTCGAAAGGCACGTTTATAACTTGCTTCTGTCCCTCTTTATCCGTGTAGCGTACTTCACTACGGACAAGATTCGATGCCGGAGGAAACCAGGTAATCTCTCCATTGCTATTGTTATCGGTCAATATAAAGCTTTTCACGGACCGGTTTAACAGCGATTGTTGGAAGTAATCGCCATAAGAGCTGGCAAAACCGGTACTCCATAGCGAATGATGTCCAAAGATGTCAGTAGTACGTATCTGGAACGTATAAGATTTTTCTTCCGTGGCAGGTACCGTTACCATATTCCATCCATGCGCGGGCATGGGGATAATCAGCGAATCTTCGTCCCAGTGTAAGTCGACAGTTTTCACATTCGTTGTGTTGGCCATATAAAACTTGAAATAGAGCCGATTGTGTCCTGCATAAAAATTGAATTCGTCTAATTTCTGCGTGTAAACTTTCTCCCCTCCTTCAATAAACGGCTTATGCACATCCATCATATTCTCACATGACAAGAGCAAAGCGCACACGGCAATCAAACTTATAATATATTTTTTCATATGATTAAAACTATTTATTTTCAAATGTATCATATGGAACTCGCTTTAATCATCTTCTTGGCTGTAATGATTTAGATGCTCGTTTCATACAACTAAAATTATTTTTTATATTTCATCATCTATCACGCGCTATTCTTCATATACTCCTTGTACGGTTATTTCAGCCGGATGGGCATAAGGCCGATTTTCCCAGGAGGTCATGAACCTGAACCGTAGATAGCGGTAGGACTCTGATGAAACCGGAAAAGAAGCTTCATGCCCGTTGATAGCCGCCTGACGGTCTTCGTCGGTATTGACCGTATATTGGTCGTTGGTTCCTGACGGCTTGGTCATGGTATAGTCGATCAATTCCATCCACTCGTCCCAGTTGCCTGTAATGGGAGCATCCTTCCGTCCAAACACGATAATCCGACGGGGATTTCCCCAATTGTAGTAACCACCGTTATTGTTGGCATTAAATCGTTGGAAAAATGTCACCCGGCTTAACATGGCCGGTTTACCCAAATCGATCGTGATACTCGACGGAAGTGAACCGGCATAGCTATGTCCAAAAGTATTCACATCGTCATCAAACATATACTCATCGCGTCCCTCAAAATTTGTAAAAGTCACATCGCCCGGTAGATAAGCGCCGTTAATTTTATAAATCGACCAGAGATTTTTGTCTAACGTCATTTCCAACCAGGGAGTCACGGTGCCACCTTCCGGATAAATAGTATCAGAGGCATTGTCCCAGTTGTCCTTCAGCACAATGCCGAACTTCCGGGGTACAGGGTCGTAGCCGCGAATGCTGAAAAAGGGTGTTTCGAGATTTGAGGTGGCGATTCTGGCGGTTTGTATTTTACCATCATCCGCTTCCACCAGCATTTCAGCGGTCAGCATCACTTTGTCCAGATTCTTCCAGGTGTAATAAGCGCCACCGAAATCGCTGGCAATCTCCATTGTCCTGGCAGCCTTGCTAAGTGGCGACTCCAGCGGGGTAAACTTCACCGGCACCGGGTCAGAAAGTTGCTGAGAACGGCTTACTGTATAAAGTAACGCCTCATGCTCATCGGTATCGTTATATCCCTCTATCTTCAGGTTATCTCCGTAGAAAGAGGTGACCGATTCCCGCTGTTTGCCATTAGTAAGCGTGTACACAGCCTTCACGCCCAATATATTGTCGTCGGCCGGCAACTTGAATGAGATAATTGCACCACCCGGTGCCCACATGACCACTATATCGCTAACCGTGCCGGGCTTCTCTTTCGAATCATTAATCGGTTCTAATTGCTTCTCACTACAAGCGAAAAGTGACATTACCAGCACTGTCAATAATAAATGTATTTCTTTCATATGATTATAACTATTTATTTTCAATCTCTCAAAATCCACATTACCACCCGGGGTTTTGCACCAACATCGGGTTATTGATCAAGTCGCTTTCCGGGATGGGTGCGAAATAATCGCGTAAAGTAAATCTCTCGGTATAGACTGTTGTGGGTATATAATAAACGCTAGGGCTCGGGTCTTCAGCGGTGACATTCCACCCCTGGACATTCCTGTTTAACTCTAAATGCGCTGTTTTCCAGCGTTTCAGATCCCAGTATTCCTGTCCCTCCAGAACCAATTCCACCTTTCTTTCACGACGAATAATTTCCCTCATCCCCCCTTTAGTCTGAGGCTTATTCTTTTTGTCGGCCATGGCATATTTCTGATAACTCTCCACAACTCCTTCCAGACCAGCGCGTTCTCTGACCATGTCTATGTAGGCATAGACTTCCGGGTTGGCTGCCACTTCGTCACCTCCGGGCGTTGCCTCATTGATAGTTTCCGCAGCCAACAACAACAGGTCGGCGAAACGCATGTCGGGGTATGGGAAATTCAAATAAGTCAACTCGTTGGCATCACGCCACCGGGTATTTAAATTGACCAATTTCTTTGCCCAATATCCGGTGGCATTGTATTCGTTATTGGCTACCCGATTGGAAAATTCCGAGTAACGTGCCATGGGGAACATGGCTTCCGCGTCGTTGTTCGGCTCATTATTGTAATGATTGCCATACCATTTGCCGCGGTCAAATCCCAACGCCGCATAGAATCGCGTTTCCCGGTCGAAATTGATTTGTGAAGTGGTCTCTCCGGGTTGAATGACAAAACGGTGTACCTCGTCCCCCACACGCAATGTTTCAAAGCGAGTATTGTACTTGTCTCCTTCCAACCAGTTCTGGTCCTCTTCCAATGGTATACCGTTGGAAGAATAGAACAGGTCAACGATGTGGAGCGGTACGGCCAGCCTGGAGGTGGCATTGGCAGCAGATCCGGCTTCGAACCGGGGAAGGCAGTGTCGCTGTACATTGGAACCACAGGGGTAGGAAGTATTACCGAATATTATTTCCACGTTGGTATTTTGCTGGTCGCTTACCGTGCTCCGGAGCGTATTGATGAGCAAAGTAGTGTCCGACATGGGTTTTGTTTGCATGTAGTCAGCAATCTGATATAGTCGTATATCGTTGGCCAGACAGATGTCAATAGCTTTCTTGCAGGCTTCGGCAGCTGTATCCCAACGAGTCATATCCTTTTTCTGGTTAAAAAAAGGTTCTCCCAAATGATCTTTAAATGAATTGTAATCGGTATTTCCATTGAACAGATCGCTTGCCCAATAGGTCAATACCCTCGCCTTCAACGCATAAGGGACAGCCTGCGTGAATCGTCCCAGCTCTGTCGTCCTGTTTGTGATGCGATCGGGGAGCGCGTCGGATGCAATCACCTCGTCAAGCAGCTCCAGCACATAGCCGAAACAGTCGTCTATCTTTTCCCTATAGACCCGGATGCCTGTGGTAGAGGTATTCACCGGCATACTCTCCCTCAACGGACAGATAGGGCCATAGTAGGTGATCAGGTAAAAATGCATCCAGGCTTTAAGTACTTTCACCTCTGCGATCATCCGGTCTCGCTCGTCGCTTTTCAGATCTTGTACTCTCCCTATGTTATCCAGGAAGGTGTTACATTCCCGGATGCCGGCATGCAACGAACGAATAGCAGTGCCTGTCCCTCCCCAATAGTTGATAACGGGAGATGTGGGATTGTCTTCCCCCAATGCGTGCCTCATTCCACCGCTACTGCGGAAATTTGGATTCATGATCATTTCCATTGATCCGAGAAAAGCCGGGTTTTGATCCCAGCCCGCCGCCTTGGGAAGCCCCCAATAACAGGTTGCGAGATACTGCTCCGCAGTATAACGGTTGGCAAAGGCATCGTCCAGTGTCGGAATATTGTCCGGCACCACATCCAGATAATTACACGATATTATGGTGAATATAGTAAATATAAGACAGATACTTTTCTTTATAATTGATTTCATCATTGTCAATTTTTATTATATTATTCCCTTTTAAAAATTCAGATTCAACCCCACGTTGATGACCCGCTGCAATGGATATCCCAATCCATTACCGGCCATTTCGGGATCCCATAATTTAAAACGACTCCAGCTCAACAAGTTTGTGCCACTGACATAAAACCGACAATTAGTCATATACAGTCTCTGTGCCATTCTCTTAGGCAATGTATAGCCAAACTCGGCCGACTTAAGTCGCAAAAAGGAGGCGTCCTGCATCCACCATGTACTGGTTTGGTTGTTGTTAGTGATGCCATAGGTTGACAATCGCGGCCAGAAAGCATACGGATTACGGTTGCTTTCGGTCCAGTAATTGTCGGCAATGGCTTGCAACACTGCGTTCTGTCCAACCAATCCATCATTGGAATCACCATCAATAAACGGCTGTATATTTCCAATATTGAGCCAGAAGGACTGGCGTCCCGATCCCTGGAAGAAGAACGAAAGATCAAAATTCTTGTATCCGATCGTGGTGCCAAATCCATAATTGATCTCCGGCACGGTCGGGTAACCGATAGGAACCTGGTCTAAAGCGGATATTACCCCATCATCATTAACATCGCGGTATTTGATGTCTCCTCCCATCACGTTGCCAAAT
>JBAYRG010000047.1:0-13933 GCA_041676805.1 Proteiniphilum sp. | reverse complement strand
TCTAAATTTAAAGATTGGAATCCGGAACAAACATCGTCGTATGCTTACCCTTTGAAGAGAACTTTTACTTTAGGATTTGAAGTTGGGCTAAATTTATAATACACAGAAGTATGAAAACTAAAAAATATATTTTATCAATAGTACTTGGCATTTGCCTGTTGCCATTTTTTATGGCCTGTAATTACCTTGATGCAAAAGACTATTTGTATGAAGTGGAAAATTTGAACGATATCTGGACAGAAAGGTTAAGCATCCGAAAAACATGGGCTGCATGTTATGGTGCGATGCCCAATTATACCAATATGACAAGCGGATGGCCGTTTAATATTAATTATGATGAAGGCCATGGAGGTTTGGATAATTATGCCAGTCTAACTTTTGCACGGGGAAAATATGATGCCGAGACTCCAATATTCGACTTTTGGTCACATTATTACAAGGCAGTTCGTATATGTTCCCAGTTTTTGGAAAATTACCACTTGGCAAATGATAAGTTGTTGGTTGAAGGTGAAGTGGAGGGATATGCTGCCGATGCCCGCTTCCTGAGAGCTTTTTATTATTCCCAACTGCTTGAACTGTATGGACCGTTTGTGATTGTAGATAAAACAATCGATTATTCTAAAATGGAGGAATATCCTACAAAAAGGGCGACAATAGACGAATGTGTTGACTTTATCATAGAGGAATTGGGAAAATGTATTCTGGAACTTCCGGAAAATGAAATGATCTTGCTCTCAGATAGGGGACGTCCGTCAAAAGAGGCGGCAATGGCTGTGAAGGCACGTGTATTGTTATGGGCTGCGAGCCCGTTGGTAAATGGAAATCTTGATTATACCAATTTTATTGATAATGAAGGAAATCCCTTTTTTAACGTGGAATCCCCCGATTTGGAGAAATGGAAACTAGCGGCAAAAGCAGCAAAGGAGATCATCGACCTGAATAAGTTCGACCTGTTCACAGTACCGGCGGACGACAAATATCATACCGTTCCATTGGGTGATTTTGAAGGAAATGATATTGAATGGCCTGACGGACCGGCCGGAATCGATCCCTATCGTTCTTATAAGGGTTTATTTGCCGGAGGAAATAGCTACTGGAACAAAGAGGTGATCTGGCAGGTCTATACTCCCAACCAAACATCCTTCTTGTCGGGTATAGGACATCCCCGCAATTATAATTCAGGACAAGCCGCGGCCAGTTATACAGGAGCTGTAGGAGCCGTGCAGAAAATGATAGATGCTTTCTTTCTTAATAACGGAAAGACTGTCGAAGAAGACAATGAATTGTATAACGACTTTGGAATGACCACTATCGGGGATGATTATTATATCCATGGTTCTGGGAAAAAAGATGATGTGTCTCCAATTATTACAGGTTTCAGACTGAACGCCACGATTCAAAAAGTCCCTAACAGGTGTCTCAATCGGGAAGCCCGTTTTTACGCGTCTATCGGTTTTACAGGAAGGGGGTATGTACAAAATAACGGAACACTTTATTACGCAGATTATCGGGCAAACCAACTGGATGGTTTCTTGCAATCGGATCGTCCTTCCCTCCGTACGGGATATTCCGTTGTAAAATGGGTGAATGATGAAGATCGCAGTGCCTTTGGCAGTTTTGACAAACAATATCCTATCTTTAGGATGGCTGAAATATACTTGTCATATGCTGAAGCTTTGAACGAATATGATCCGTCTAATCCCGATGTCGTGAAATACTTGAATTATGTCCGTTATAGAGCCGGATTGCCGGGATACGAGTTGAGTACCCAGGAAATCAACCGGGAGCGGATTAAACGGGAGAGATATGTGGAATTTGCCTTTGAAAGTAAAAGATATTTCGATTCTCGCCGATGGAGAGATGCAGAGAGTCATGTACAAGATAATTTCGGAAATAATCGTGGTATGAATGGTGCTGTTTACGGTTGTAATTATCTGGCTTTAGATGCGGACTTTTACGATAGGGCTGTTATTGACGGGTATCTGTTCAAAAAGAAAAACTACTTTTTACCAATACCTTACGTTGATGTATCCAACCATTGGGGAGAACTTATCCAAAATCCGGGTTGGTAGTTTGGTTAATTAGTATAATAATTTTAGATATCAAAAATATGAAAACTCATTTTTCTTTGGTTATTTATTTCTCCTTATTCCTATCAATAATAGGATGTGGAAAGCTGGATTATGAGACGAAAGAATTTTATAAACAAGAAGTTTATATCATATCTTCAGAATCAACTTCAGCAGCAGAAAGAGAACTGTCCGGTATACAGGCATATACATTTGTCGATACACTCAAGATACTGAATGATAGCTATGATGTTGATACATTACGTGACTATAATCTGGGTCACACTTCTATTATTTTTAAAGTTGGGATAGGCGGATCCCTTTCCGCGGTGGAAGATATGGAGATTTTGGTTGATTTCGATGAGGAAATGATCAACGATTATAATATCACCAAAAATACCAATTATTATTTGCCTGATCCCTCTTTGTACACGACCAACATTCCATACGATAATGTAAAGAAGGGATTCCCGGTATTCATCAAGAAAGGAACATCCTCTTCGTCACTTGTGTTTGCAATACCCATATCCCGTGAAGATATGGATACCTACAAGGATTTTGCTTTTTCCCTAAAGATTGCAGATACAGGGAAGGCTACATTAAGCCGGTTATATCATAATTTTTTGGTGTCGGAATTGATTGTCAATGTCGATCGGACAGTGGATTGGTCAGGCTTTCCGATACCCAAGATTCCTACGGGGCGTTATCTCTCTGTGCAATTATCCGGTAATGCGGCGGAGAATACAGCCGCTGACGGAAGGCACAGGCGGTATAAATATATTACTCCTTTAGGAGATACCCCGGAACTGGAGGGGCAATATATGATATGGGGAACATCAAGTTGGAGCTTTGAAGTGTTTGGTTTCCACGGTAGTGGATGGATGTACAACAAACTTTCATTGAATGATATGGTAGCAGGAACCTATACATTGGATCCTATTTTGCAGGGAGATACAAATTTCCCATCCCATACATTTGCCTATGGAACAGTACAGAAATCTAGTGAAGACAATAAGTATGATCCCAGATTAAAAACACTCGTATTGCATTACAAAAATGTGATTGGAATGGATTATACCGACGTGTTGACTTTCGAATCGGAGGATCTTACGTTGGATGTGGTGCTGACCGGAGGAGTTGCACCTCAAAGTTGGAATCAGGTGAGAAGCAAGGGATATAAATATTGGCTGCCTATTGATGAATGATTGTTAGTGACTTTTTTAGAAAAGTGATATCTATTATGTTGAAATTTGATTGAACAATTCTTTTTATTTCTGGTTTGTGGCGTCCCGATTCTTTGCTATACTGGTAATCGGAATCATTTTTGAGTTTTACTTGTGAGCAGGGAATTGGACGTCACTTGCAAATAAAATGAGTATTTTTATACATTATTAAAAAAATCGATATGAAGTGCAGGACATTAAAAGTGTTATTTTTATTTTTATCCGTTGCCTCTATTGGGTTTGCTCAAGAATGGAAGCCTCAATCCTGGCCGGTTCTTAAAACCTATGACCAGAATCATCTATTCCAGATAGCTTTGCCTTTGGGTGGAATTGGTACAGGTACTGTTTCGCTTGGAGGAAGGGGTGAACTGCGTGATTGGGAAATAATGAATATTCCCGGTAAAAAATATAGTACAGTTACAACCGGGATTAATGCACCGTTTTTTGCCATTTATATTGAGTCTGGTGATGGAACGTCTTCTTCAACTTTGCTCGCGGGTTCCCTCTATTCCCAGGAATATCTCCATTACGAGGGACGACCGGTGAACCACCATGGCTTTCCCCGTTTCTCGGATGCACAGTTTAATACGGCTTATCCTTTTGGACAAGTATCCTTGTCTGATCAGAAATTACCGGTAACGGTGGAGATTAAGGGGTTTAACCCGTTAATACCGGGTGATGCCGATGGAAGTGGCTTGCCTGTCGCTGTCCTCACTTATGAAGTAACGAACAGAAGTAATGAACCGCTTGAAGTGGCGGTCTGTGGATCGATACGTAATTTTATAGGTAAAGACGGCAGTAAATTCCATACCGACTGGAAAGGAGATTATATCCCTGCAGGTGCAAAACAAAACAAAAATGAGTTTAGACAGGGAGAGGGTAATCTCAAAGGCATATATTTTTATTCAGAAGGTGTGGAGAAAGAGGATCCTGCATGGGGAACGATGGCATTGGTGACGGAAGCGTCAGGCGGGATATCATACCGCACTGCATCTGTCCAAGATCACTGGAACAATGCCATGTTGGATTTTTGGGACGATTTTAGTGATGATGGTGTCTTGGAGGATATTCATGAGCAGGCAGAGGATGACCCCATGGCGTCCTTGTCAGTGAAAAAGAGAATTGCGCCAAACCAAACCGAAACTTTCACTTTTTTTCTTGTGTGGAACTTCCCCAACAGGAAAGCGTGGTCTCCTTCCGTGGTGGGTAATTACTACAGTACGAAATATCGGGATGCATGGGATGCCGCAGAAAAGATCATTCCGCAAATACCCCGGTTGGAAGACCAGACACTGACATTCGTCAATGCATTCTTACGTAGTTCTTACCCTGATGTGGCCAAAGAAGCGGCGTTATTCAACCTCGCCACTTTGCGTTCCCAGACTGTGTTCCGATTGCCCAGCGGCCATATGATGGGGTGGGAAGGTGTGATGGACCGCTTTGGTTCTTGTGCAGGTTCCTGTACCCATGTCTGGAATTATGAGGTCGCTACCCCTTTCCTTTTTGGTGACTTGGCAAGGACGATGAGGGATGTGGAATTCAATTATGCGACCAAGGAAAACGGATTGATGAATTTCCGTGCATCATTGCCTTTGTCTGAAGCTTCGAAAGGAAATTCCGCGGCAGCCGATGGACAAATGGGCTGTGTCATGAAAATGTACAGGGAATGGCAACTCTCGGGAGACAACGACTTTTTAAAAGATAATTGGGGACAGGTCAAGAAAGTATTGTCATACGCTTGGGTTGAGAAAGGATGGGATGGCAACCAGGACGGTGTGATGGAAGGATCACAGCATAATACGATGGATGTGAATTACTTTGGGCCTAATCCCCAGATGGGGTTCTGGTATTTGGGCGCCTTGAAAGCCGCTGAAAGGATGGCTGTGGCGATGAAAGACAGGGAGTTTGGGAACAAATGCAAGGATTTGTTCAAGAAAGGCAGTGAGTGGATGGATGAAACCCTGTTTAACGGGGAATATTATGAACATATGATTACAGATCCCAATACGTTTGAATTCTTGGATATGGAATCTGAAAATACGAGGATTCCTGCCTTCCAATTAGGAAAAGGCTGTCTGGTGGACCAATTGGTGGGACAATACATGGCCCATATCTGCGGATTGGGATACCTGGCGGATGACAACAACATTCAAACCACATTGAAAAGTATTATGAAATATAACTATGTGGAAGATTTCAGCAACCATTTCAATAATATGCGATCCTATGTGATGGGGAACGAATCAGGCTTGTTAATGGCCTCCTGGCCTAAAGGGCGTTTAAAAGTGCCTTTCCCTTATTTCGGAGAAGTAATGACCGGTTTTGAATATAGTGCAGCTGTCGGTATGATTTTCGAAGGGATGGAGGAAAATGCCCTTATCTGCATTCAGGCAATCAGGGACCGTCACGATGGAGCCAAACGTAATCCTTTTAGTGAGCCGGAATGTGGACATCATTATGCCCGTTCCATGGCCAGCTGGGCAAGTATTATTGCTTTGAGTGATTTCCAATACTCGGGAGTTGAACGCCACATGCAGTTTACCAGTAAGCCCGGGAATTATTTCTGGAGTAATGGGTATGCATGGGGGACTTGTACTGTCTCTGTCGACACCGTTACGCTTGAAGTGCTGAAAGGATCCTTGGACTCAATCAAGCTGACGCTCGCGGGCAGGAAGAAAGAGGTAGGGAATAAAATTTCCTTGAAAGAAGGCGAAAAAGTGACGTTGAAGTTGTAACAATCAAAAGATATGAAGAAGAATGTAATATTTATCATATCCCTGTTCATTTTCAGTTTGTCCTGTGGAGCAGGACAAACTGAAAATGAACAGATAGATGCTGGTTGGAAGGAAGAATTAAGAGAAAAAATGCCTTTGTTGGGACATCGTAACTGGATTGTCGTGACTGATATGGCATATCCGCTACAGTCGAAAGAGGGTATAACTGCCCTCTTTGCAGGGGAGCCTTATCAGGAGGTGCTGTCTTTCGTCAGTACATTGATAGATGAGAGTCCTCATACTTTTGCGCATAGCTATCTGGATAAGGAATTATCTTTTCTGAGCGATGATATTGCTCCGGGGATCGATTCTTTGAAAAAAGAAATAGCGGAGATATTGCAAAACGGGGTTACCTTTATGGAGCATGAAGAATTGATTAGAAAACTGGACGAGATGAGTCGCTTGTATCAAATTGTAATAGTCAAAACACCATTGACCATCCCCTATACTTCAGTCTTTTTCGAACTGGATTGTAAATACTGGGGTAGGGAACAACAAAAGAAACTTGAATTACAAATGGATATTCAATGAGAGAAATGGAAGATATGATTAATAAGTTCTTTTTTTCTATTTTGCTTGTGCTCCTTCTTTCATGTGGGTGCAAGAGTATTGATACAACGGCTTCCGATTATGACCTGGTCTTCGATGAACTATCTCAAACGTGGGATGAGGGAATTCCGTTGGGGAATGGAGTAGTAGGATCTTTGGTCTGGGAGAAGGAAAACTCTCTGCGTATCTCCATCGACAGGGTGGATCTATGGGATTTGCGTCCGTCAGATAGTTTGTCGGGGCCTGATTATAGTTTTGATTGGGTGTATGGACAGGTGATGAAGAAAGACTATCTCCCCGTGCAGAAAAAATTTGACCATCCTTATGATCTACTGCCCGCACCGTCTAAGATACCGGGTGCTGGATTGGAGTTCTCGCTGGAACAGTTAGGAAAACCTCAATCGGTACATCTCTATTTGAATAATGCCCTATGTGAAATAACCTGGTCAAATAATGTGAAGATGCTGACGTTTGTACATGCTGAGGAACCAGTTGGATGGTTTTATATAGAGAATGTGAGAGATTCTTTCGTGCCGGAATTGGTGCCACCCGTTTATAATGATTCTGAGGCTGCGGAAGCTGATCAGGGGCCGGTTACAGGACAAGATCTGCGCCGTCTTGGGTATGTCCAGGGTCATGTAAAAAAAGAGAAAAACCGTATCACCTATCATCAGGAAGGATGGGGCGATTTTTATTATGATGTTGTGGTAGAGTGGAAGATAAGAGGAAATACATTGATCGGAGTATGGAGCGTTTCTACTTCCCTGTCAGAAGAAAAGGCAGCAGACGAAGTACATGAAGCGATGTCGAGAGGTATCCATACCGACTACCGCTCTCACTTGGATTTCTGGAATAAATTCTGGAAACAATCTTCCATCACTATTCCTGATCCAATATTGGCTAAACAATATGCCAATGAGATGTATAAATTCGGCTCTGTGGCACGGGAATATTCCTATCCAATCTCTTTACAGGCTGTTTGGACTGCCGATAATGGTAAGTTGCCCCCATGGAAAGGTGACTATCATCATGATTTGAATACCCAACTGAGTTATTGGCCTTGTTATACGGGTAATTATTTGTCCGAGGGGTTAGGATACCTGAATACCTTATGGGAGCAACGGGAAGAGAACCGGAAGTACACACGTGAATATTTTGGTAAAAACGGGATCAATGTGCCGGGTGTATGCACATTGGAAGGGCTTCCCATGGCCGGATGGATACAATATTCCATGTCGCCTACGATAGGGGCATGGTTGTCGCAGCATTTCTATCTGCACTATAAATACTCCATGGATAGGGTATTCTTGAAGGAACGAGCCTATCCCTATTTGAAGGAGGTCGCCACTTTCCTTGAAGAATTTACTTATCTGGATAAGGAGGGTGTACGTCAATTGCCATTAAGCTCGAGTCCTGAAATTTATGACAACAGTATACACGCATGGTTTCCTACCATGACCAATTATGATTTGTCATTGATCCGGTTTGCCTTTTCCGCTGCCGCTGAATTGGCTTCAGACCTTTCTCTGATTGAGGAGGCCAACCATTGGAAAGGACTATATGGACAAATGGGCAATTTCGACCTGGACGAAAAGGGAGGGCTCACCTTTGCCAAGGGATTCCCTTATAATATTTCTCATCGTCACTTTTCCAATGCGATGGCAATCCATCCATTGGGCTTGATTGATTGGAGCAATGGCGAAAAAGAGCAGGAAATCATTCAATCGACAATCGACAATTTTGAGAAAGCTGGACCTTATTATTGGACAGGCTATTCCTATAGCTGGTTTGGCATTATGAAGGCACGCGCCATGGATGGGGAAGGAGCAGCAAAGGAATTGCGCACATTCGCCGAACATTTCTGCCTGAAGAATACATTCCATGCCAATGGAGATCAAACGAAGAGCGGAAAATCGAGATTCACCTACCGTCCATTCACATTAGAAGGGAATTTTGCTTTTGCATCGGGTATCCAGGAGATGTTGTTGCAAAGCCATACGGGTATTATTCATCTTTTCCCGGCAATTCCCTCTTCATGGAATGACGTGTCGTTTGACAGTTTACGTACTTATGGCGCTTTTCTTGTTTCTGCACAAAAGGAGAATGGAAAAGTATTGCGGGTAACTGTCTTTTCAGAAAAGGGCGGGAAGTTGCGCATGCACTGTCCTTTTGGAGAGGATCCTTTTACTGTGAACGGAACAGAGGCTGCTTATGTGATGAAAAACAATGTGATAGAGTTGAACACAACTCCCGGACAGACAATCGTTTTTACATCCGGAAATTAGTGTTCCTTCCATATTCAAACATGAATTGAATCCTCAATGAGAAATTTGTAAGCTAAATAATATGAAGATAAAAAGTGTCGAATTTATCGTCGTTTCGTGCATAGTGTTGTTTTTGGCTTGTTGTAGCAAAGGCGTTTCGACAAAATCCTTTCGTGATTTTGATATACAGCCGGACACAAAAGAGGATGCTTCCATAGCAGCGGTAAAATTGGTTGAATTCCTTGGCATGCGCCAGGATACCTCCCATCTGACGGTTGTCTTTCCAAAAGGACGTTACGATTTCTATCCGGATAGTGCTTTCGTAAGGGAATATTATGTGTCTAATCATGACCAGGTCAATCCTAAGAAGGTGGGATTTGCCTTCGAGAACCTGCAGAATGTCACCATCGATGGACAGGGATCAGAATTTATTTTTCATGGACGGATGGTTCCATTCTCAATTGTAAACGGGAAGAATATCACGTTGAAAAATCTCTCTATCGATTTTGATAATCCAGCTTTTCGCCAACTGAATATTCTGGAAGTCGACAAGGAAGTGGGCCGGGTGAAAGCCGAGATCTATCCGGGTGGTAATCATAGGGTGGAGAATAATAAGCTTTTTGCAATGGGAGAGGGTTTCGAGAACCCTCTTTATGGAGCAATGCCTTTCCGAGCTGATCGCCGACTTGCCTATCGTCGTCAGGACGTCAGTTTTTCAGTTTCTCAAATTATTGAAGCCAGTACGGATACGCTTATTATTGACGGATGGGAGCAGGCGGCCCTTACCTCTCCCGGTGAGCGATTCGCACTCAGATCCTGGCACAGACCCTCTGTGGGAATCTTTATCGACGAATGTGTCAATACCCTGCTTGAGAATATAACGGTCCACTATGTAGAGGGAATGGGGCTCCTGGCGCAGATGAGCGAAAATATCACTCTCGACGGCTTCAAGGTAGCTTTACGTGGAGAAGATGACCTGCGTTATTTCACCACCCAGGCAGATGCTACACATTTTTCCGGCTGTAAGGGAGTTATTATCTCCAAGAATGGTTTATATGAAGGGATGGCAGACGATGCCATCAATGTGCATGGTACTTACCTGCGGGTGACAAAACGGGAAAATGACACTACGTTGATCGCGCGTTACATGCATTCCATGTCGTGGGGATTTAAATGGGGTGACCCCGGTGATACAGTGCAGTTTGTGGAGTCGGAGAAGATGGAGATCGTCGGTGAACACCTCAACACTATTCGTTCAATCAAAGCCGTTGACCGGCCGACGGCATTCGGGGCAAAGGAGTTTGAGATCATATTTACAGAGATCCTTCCACAGCAGATATCGGAAGAAGGGAAGTATGGAATAGAAAATCTGGAATGGACTCCGGAAGTGGTTTTCAGTGATAATATCATCAGGAATAACCGTGCCCGTGGAGCTTTGTTCAGCACTCCAAAACGGGTTATATGCGAAAATAATCTGTTTGATCATACACATGGAACTGCTATTCTGCTTTGTGGTGATTGTAACGGATGGTATGAAACCGGTGCGTGTTGTGAAGTCATCATCAGGAACAATCGTTTTGTGAACGCCCTTACAGGTATGTATCAATTCACCAACGCCATTATTTCAATCTATCCTGAAATTCCCAATCTTAAGGAACAGGAGAAGTATTTTCACTCAGGGATTGTGATTGAGAATAATACTTTTGATACGTTCGATCAACCGATACTTTATGCAAAATCAACCGATGGGCTTATTTTCAGGAATAATACTGTCAAGCACAATACAGAGTTTGAGCCGTTTCATTGGAATAAACACCCTTTCTTCTTTCAGCGGGTAGTCAATGTCGTAATTGAAGATAACAGTTTTGAGAACGGTTTTGATGAAGAAAAAGATGTGAGAAGAGAATTTTGAGATTGTAAATTAATTTTCTATTATGAAGCATATTCTTTTATCTATATTTGTTTTGTTTTCACTGAGTATAATGGCGCAAACGGGACAACCACAGGATTATCTGGAAGATATCCGGCAGGAGTTACAAAAAAAATGGCCGCATAACAGGACCATTCATCTGGTGTTTCACGGGCACAGCGTACCTTCCGGTTATTTCAATACACCCTATGTGAGGACAATGCAGGCATATCCGCAAAAGGTGTTGGAGGCGGTAAAGGATATCTATCCCTATGCGGTGGTCAATTCAATCACTACAGCCATTGGAGGAGAGAATGCTGAGCAGGGTGCAAAGCGATTCAAACAGGATGTGCTTTGCCATAACCCGGATGTCTTATTTATTGATTATGCATTGAATGACAGAGGAATTGGTCTCGACAGGTCCCGCCATGCATGGAAAGAAATGATAAAAGAGGCACAGAAACAAGGTGTTAAAGTAATTCTGTTGACTCCCACTCCCGATTTAACAGAAGATATACTGGATGACAATTCTTCGCTGGAGCAGTACAGTAAACAGATACGGGATCTCTCGGTAAAATATGGAACTGGATTGGTAGATAGTTATGCTGCCTTCAAGCAAAAGAAGAAAGAGGGAGAAGAATTGAATGCATTGATGAGCCAAAGTAATCATCCAAATGAAAAAGGACATGAAGTGGTGAAGAACCTTATCCTTCATTATTTTTAGACAAAGATCAATAGAAGGAGTATAATGGGAATTCAACCATGGGAGTAATCGGGGAAAGTAGAAACTGAGTGGAGATTTTAATCATGAGAGTCTGTAAGTTATTCACTGTTTTGGGCTTAGTTGTCCTGTTTTCAACCTCATGCAAGCAATCCTTAAAGGAAATAAGTCTTGCCGGTGAATGGGAAGTAGTCCTCGATAGCCTCGATCAGGGCATTAACGCCGAATGGTATAGCCGTACATTTGCGGATAGAATAACGCTGCCGGGAACATTGTGTGATGCCGGTTATGGTACACCATGTGCATTGGAGCCTGTGATGGAAAAAGAGATATTCCTCAACCTGAAGGCTAAATACGAATATATTGGCCCGGCATGGTACAGAAAAGAGGTAACTATTCCCCAAGAGTGGGAGAATAAAAATATCCTGCTTACGTTGGAGCGTGTAATATGGAATTCACAGGTGTGGATTAACGGTAAGAAGGTGGAAGGCTACAATGAAAGTCTTAGTACCCCGCATTATTTCGAACTGGGAAATTATCTGGTACCCGGTCAGAAAAACAGTATTGCCATCCGTATAGATAACAGCAAGCAACATGATATATCGGTTAGAAACCTTGCCCACGCGTATACCAATGACACCCAAACCATATGGAACGGTATCCTGGGGCGTATATCATTAACCGCAAAGGACAAAATCAGTATCGAAGAACTGCACTTGACTCCCGATGTGGACAACAAAAAAGTGAATGTGACAGTAAGAATCTCTTCTCCGGTGTCGGGAAAAATCGACATGGCTGTAAATGATCCTTTGGGAAAGTCGTTACCCGGTATGGAAGTTCTGATTGAAGGTAATGAAGTGGTTTTTGATTATCTGGTGAATGACCCGTTATTGTGGGATGAATTCAGTCCTCATATCTATACGGTGACGGCTACTTTACAGTCTGATGAGTCTGTCGATACCCGGAATGAGGTATTCGGCATGAGGAAGTTAACCAATAAGGATGCCCTCCTGCAGATCAACGACAGGAGACTTTTTCTCAGGGGAACTTTGGAATGTGCTATTTTTCCTTTGAAAGGATATCCTCCTACAGACAAAACCGGCTGGAAGAAAGTATTTGGCGCTGCGCGTGATTACGGTTTGAATCATATCCGCTTTCATTCATGGTGTCCTCCGGAAGCAGCCTTTGAAGTAGCTGATGAGATGGGATTTTATTTGCAGGTAGAACTGCCATTATGGGTATTGAATGTGGGTGAAGACAAGGCAACCGTCGACTTTCTCTACGATGAAGCGGAGCGTATTATGAAAGAATACGGCAATCATCCCTCTTTTTGCTTCTGGAGCTTGGGTAATGAATTACAAGGTGACTTCGGGGTGATGGATGAACTCCTTACCAGCATAAAGAAACGTGATCATCGTCATCTATACATGACAACATCGTTTACTTTTGAGCAAGGACACGGAAGCTGGCCGGAACCGAATGATGATTTCTGGGTTACCCAATGGACTAAAAACGGTTGGGTACGAGGGCAAGGTATATTTGACAATTATCCTGTAAGTTTTAATAAAGATTATTCCTCGGCAGTGGTAGGGTTACCTGTACCGGTTATTACCCATGAAATAGGGCAATACAGTGTTTTTCCTAACCTGAAAGAGATAGACAAATATACCGGGAATCTGATGCCGTTAAATTTTAAAGCAGTAGCCCAGGATCTTAAAAAGAAAGGAAGGTTGCAACTGGCGGATGATTACCTGACGGCAAGCGGGAAGTTAGCTGTTATTCTATATAAAGAAGAGATAGAGAGGGCATTGAAAACACCCGGATTCAGTGGTTTTCAACTATTGGACTTGCATGACTTCCCTGGACAGGGTACGGCCCTGGTAGGGATTATCGATGCTTTCTGGGAGAGTAAGGGACTGATCAGTCCGGAAGAATTTCGCAGGTTTTGCTCGCCTGTAGTGCCGTTGGCGCGATTTGAAAAAGCAACCTATCTGAATAGTGAAACGCTTGATGTGCAGTTTGAAACAGCCAATTTTAGTGATGGCCCCCTGAAAGATATCCAACCCCAATGGGCATTAAGCCGCACGGACGGGACCATTGTGGTACAAGGAGAATTAAACAGGCAGGATATCTCTTTGGGAAATGGATTGACATTGGGGAATATATCTGTTCCACTCACATCGGTGTCTGAAGCCGGTAAATTAGCCTTATCCATCCGGTTCAAAGATACAGAGTACCGGAATTCATGGGATATATGGGTATATCCGGAAAGGATCTTCGGAACGAACCACGGAACAGATTCCAAAGCGGATCTCGAAACAATCTCCCAGACGATCACAGAAATAAAGAATGAGGTTCTTTATATACGGAGTTTTGATGAAGCCCAAAAAGCACTGGAGCAAGGGAAAAAAGTATTGCTTAATC